>VERO01000375.1 GCA_018882625.1 Phycisphaerales bacterium
CAGTCGCGGTGCGGCTGGCCGGCGTAGGCGTGCAGCTTGCCGTGTTCTGCGCGCTTCCCCTGCCTGCCCTCTACGGCATGGCGTGGATGTGCGTGCGCGCGATACGTGAGGAGCCAGTAGTGGCGCGCGACATGTGCGGACCGATGCGACACGCCAGTTCCTTCGCTGGTGTCGTGTCGCTGCTCGCCTTGGCGGTGGTCGTGCCGTTCATCCTGTGGGCGCTGGCGATCGTGGTCGCCGGGGTGATCATCACGCTGCAGGCGATGTCAGAGGGCATCGAGGGTCTCGAGCTCACGATCCGCGTGTGGTGGACCTCGGTGGCCCTTGCGGTGCCCTTCGTGCTCGCATCCGTGTGGATCCAGTGCCGATGGATCTATGCGCCGCTTGCGGTGGCGGATGGCCTGGGAGCGCGGGATGCGATGCGGTTGAGCTGGCGCATCACGCGTTCCGGGCGCGCGATCGTGTGGACGCGCATCGCAGGTGCGATGCTTGGCTGGACGATTGCATCGGTGGCGATGCTGGCGCTGCCCCTGGCGTGGATTGGGTTGCCGAGGGTGGCTGCCTGTTTCGCCGCCGGCTACGTGCTCGGACGCGATGCGGCGCACAGTGGGCATGCGGGATCTGCGCACGGCTCGCAGTGAGCGGTCGCATCTCCCGGACCGCCAAGCGCCTTCACGGCATCGGCCTCCAGGATCGAGGCCGCGTCGTGGCTCTCGCGCACGCTTATCCATGCGGGCAGCCTCACGTGCATGTCGATCCAGTGCTCTCGGCCATCGTGGCGCGAGCGCACCTTGTGGAAGGAGCAGATGCGCGGCTGGCGCCCATGCAGCCCGACGTGAGAGTCGAGCAGCTTCTCGAGCGCCTGCTGGTCGCGGTCATCACGCCTGTCCATCAGGTTGTCGAAGCTGCGCCACACCAGCCGCACGCCCATTCCGCCAAGCACGAGCGCGATGAGGATCGCGGACGCAGGGTCGATCCACCACCACCCGGTGGATGCAACGGCCATCAGGCTGGCGACGACCGCGACGGTGGTGATCAGGTCGGACAGGAGGTGCATGCCGTCGCCCTTGAGCGCCGCAGATCCCGTGCGTCGGCCGATGGACAGCAGCAGCACGGCCATCACGCCGTTGATCACGCCGGTGAGGATGATCAGCCACATGCCGAGACCGGAGTTCGTGAGCTCGCGAGCGCCGCCCACGAGCGAACCGGTGGCCTGCACGACGATCGCCACCGCGGCAAAGAGGATCATGCCACCCTCGATCGATGCGCTGATGAACTCGATGCGGCCGTGGCCATAGGGATGCGTGGCATCCGCAGGGCGGTGCGCGATCCTGATCGCGCCCAGCGCCATCAGGCTCGCAGCAACATTGACGAGCGCCTCGAGCGCATCAGAGAGGATGGCGTCGGAGTCCGTGACGATCCACGCGACCAGCTTGATCGCCATGCAGACCACCGCAACGACCACGGCGGCAATCGCGACTCGCGTCTCAAGCGCCCGCATCGTGCGCACCCTACCATCGCGCGATGGCATTCAACGGCGATCGTGATCGAGGACCGCGGCAGTCGCGTGGCGGTTCGGGCTTCCGCGGCGCGAGCCGCTCTGGCGGTGGCGATCGTGGTGGAGCGCGCGGCGGCGGACCGCGTAGCGGAGGCCGGGGCGGATTTGGCGGCGGTGCGCGCGGCGAAGGCAGGGGCGGCGGATTCGGCGGCAGTCGTGCCGGTGGATTCGGCGGTGCACGCGGTGCACGCGGCGACCGCGGCGAGCGTGGCGGGTTTGGCGGCGGCGCACGTGGCGATAGCGGAGGGTCCGGTGGTCGCGGCTTCAGTCGCGGTGGTGCACGAGGCGATGGCGAGCGCAGTGGCGGTGGCTTCCCGGGGAATTTTCGCCAGCGCACGCAGGGCTTCTTTGCGCAGCAGATCTTTCGCCTCCGAGCGATGTGCCAGCGCGGCGAGGGGAGGGTTGGGGTTTTGAAAGAAGACGAGGGCCTCGACGGCCGCGTCACGGACGGCTGGGTCCGGGTCCGCCAAGCGCGGGAGCAGATGCCAGCCGAGGCTGGAAAGTCGCTGGCTGCGCAGGGCGGTGACGGACTCCGTGCGGATCTTGGG
>VERO01000082.1 GCA_018882625.1 Phycisphaerales bacterium
GTCCCGGTCTGCATGTGGAGGAGCGGCTCGCGAGGCTGCCGGAGTGGGCGGTCGAGCTTGAGGCGCCGCGCCGCGCCGCGTCCTACGGCATCGCCCGGGCAATGGACCTGGCGCGCCTCGCGGTGCGCCGCGCCGCAGAGGAGCTCGCGGGATCGGCGCGCGCCCAGCCGCGCTCGATCGGGATGGACGGCATGGAGTGGGCCTCGGAGGGCACGGTGTGCGCGGTCGAGCTCTGGGACCGCGCGCGCTTCGCAGTCGAGGGGCTCTCCGCCGTGCGGCAGGCGTGCCGGCAGGAGGGGCCTCGCGCAATCCTCCTCTGCGACCTGCAGTCGGATGACCATCCTGACCCTGAGCTGATCGCGCGCGCAGCCGTCCCTTCGGGTGCCGGGCGCCGGCTGGAGGTGGTGCGCGTGGACCTGCACGATGAGGATGGGCTGCGCGATGTGGTCGTGGCCGCGGCGCTGCGCGACTGCACGACGCTCGTGATCGCGCGCGACGGTCCGCCGCCGCGCGTGGACATCGCGGCGCTCGACCGGGCGGCCGCCGAGATCGACAGGTTCGGCTACTCGCCGGCGCAGCGCGCGGTGTGGCCGGCGGATGCGGCGTGCGAACTGCAGCAGCCGTCGATCGCGGCGCTGCTGGCGCGCGGTCTCGCGGAGGGGTCGGATCCGCTGCCCACGGAACCTGTGGTCACAAGGCTCGATGCGGCGGCCTCCGATGGCGTGAGGCTGCGCATCGAGCCGCTTCTCGAGCAGGTGGAGGTCGTCCGGTCGCGCCCGCCCCAGGCGAGCGATGCGCTTCGCGTGCCGCTGAAGGTGCCGCCTCCGCAACTGGTGCACGCGGGACAGGGCCTGTGGCGTGCGCATCTCGCCGGAGTGCGCGGCGAGTCGCCGGGGGCTGCCGCGCTCATGCTCGCCGAGGCAGGTCGGACGATGGGATTCCGCGTGCAGTGGCTCACGCTGCCGGTACCGCTGGCGCCGGGGCGCAAGTCGTGGACCCAGATCGCCTTCACCGCGCTCGATGCGCCCGCAGAGGGAGACTTTGCGGTGCGCGAGGGGCAGGATGCGACCGACACGTTCACCGCCCAGATCCCGTACGGGGAGGCGGATGTGGTGATCGGCCCCGATGCCGTCGAGTGCGTGCGCGCGCTTGGCCCCGACCCGCAGCTGCGGGTGGCCAGTCCCGACCGGTCTGCGATCGTCGCCAACGGTGGATTGCTGGATGACCAGACGACGGCGGCGCAGCGCGAGTGCGCGGAACTGCTGCCGCGGCTGGTGGATGCGCTGGCGAAGCCGGGCAGGGGACTTGTGGTGGACGCAGCGGCGGCGTGCCGACGCATCTTCCTGGCCGACCGGGGCGTGGACATCGTGGTGCTTGGCGCCGCGTACCAGCTTGGACTCGTGCCGGTGTCGATCGGTTCGCTCGAGTCGGCCGCCGTGCGCCTCGAGGCGCGGGGCATCGCCCGCGCCTACGAGGCCTTCCAGCTGGGCCGCCTTCTCGCGGCACGCGCAGCCGACCTGCCCATCGGCGAGGTGCCGGTCGCCATCGTGGCGGCGCTCGAGTCGCCGGTCGTCGTGGGCTCGGATGACGGCACCGATGATGCCGACGAGGTCGCGCCGGGGACCGGGACGGCGCCCGCACGCGGCGTCCATCCGCTGACTGGTCGGCTGGCGCGGCGGGCGGCGGCCGAGCGGCGCGGCGGCCGCAGGCGCGCGCGCGATGCGGCCCGCCGGCTGCGCAACCTGATCGAATCGACCCTTGGGCCCTTCGAGCCGATCGCAGGCCAGCGCGAGGGTGTGGCGACGATGCGGCTGCTGGCCACGGCCCTGCAGCGGGCCGAGATCTGGGGAGGCATCGCCTACGCGCGCCGCATGGCCGACGTGATCCAGGCGCTTGTGGCGACGCCGGGCCCCGATGGCGGCGTACGGCTCGCATCGACCGCGGTGCTGCCGCTCGCGGAGACGATGCTGATCCGCGACATCTGGTACCTCGCGCGCGCATCGACCAGCATCGCCCAGCGGCGCAGGGTGCGCGAGGCGCTGGGCGTCCGGAGCGCCCGCGGCGACGAGATCCGGCGCCGCTACCTCAATCGCCTCGAGGTCGGCATCAGCCAGTGGCGCTGGCGCGTGGAGTTCCGCTCGAGCGACTGGCCGGAGCGGCTGGTGCGCATCGCGGCGCGCGCGGTGCCGCTCTCGCTGCGCGGCGATCCCGAGCGGATCGCGGCGCGCGACATGATGATCCGGCTCCTGTCGGAGGCCGCCGCAACCCGTGACCTCGACCGGCTGCATGCGTGGCGCACGTTCGCGCGTGCGATGCGCGCAGCGGCGCACGCGGGCCGGCTGAGGTCGATGGCCGCAGAGGAGATCGAGGCGCAGGCGCGCCGGACTGGCGCGCTCGAGTCGTGACGGGCGTTCAGCCGGCGACGCGCTCGTGCCGCAGCTGGCCGCATGCGGCCGCGATGTCGCGGCCGCGGCTCGCGCGGATGTGCGCGTTCACGCCGCGCTCGCGCAGCGCGGACTGGAACGCGAGCACGTCGTCCGTCGAGGGCCGGGCGTAGGGGAGGCCGCGCACCTCGTTGTAGCGGATGAGGTTGACGTTGGCGCGCAGGCGCCTTGCATGCGACGCCAGCTGCTCCGCGTGATCGGGCCGGTCGTTCACGCCGCCGAGCAGGATGTACTCGAGCGTGATCTCTCGCCCGTTGCTGCGGAACCACTCGTCGCACGCATCGAGCAGCTCGTCGATCGTGCTGTAGTCGGCCCACGGGATGATCGAGCGGCGCAGCTCGTCGTTGGGCGCGTGCAGGCTCAGCGCGAGCGTCACCGGAAGGTCAAACTCGCAGAACTTGCGGATGGCCGCGGGCAGGCCGACCGTCGACACCGTGATGCGGCGCGCGCTGATGCCGAATCCCCACTCCGCGTTGAGTGCGCGGATGGCGGCCGTCACGGCAGGCAGGTTCGCCAGCGGCTCGCCCATGCCCATGAAGACCACGTGCGAGATCCTCCCGACCCCCTCGAGCCCGGAGAGCAGGAACACCTGCTCGAGGATCCTGCCTGCGGTGAGGTTGCCCTCGAGGCCGCCGATCCCGGAGGCGCAGAAGCGGCATCCGACGGGGCACCCGATCTGGCTGGAGATGCATGCGGTATGGCGGTCTGCGGTCGGGATCATCACGCACTCGGTGGCGCGTCCGCGCGCGACAGGTCGCTCAGGGCCCGCGTGCGCAGCCTGCGGAAGCGCGATCCCCTCGCCCGGCGCGTCCCAGTCGACGAGGAGCTTGCGCGTGCCGTCGGTCGCGAGCTGGTCTGCGGCGACCGTGCCCTGCAGGAACCCCATCTCGCGCGAGAGCAGCTCGCGATGGGCCTTGGAGAGGTTGGTCATCGCCGACGGGTCGGTGACGCGCTTGCGGTACACCCAGTCGAGCACCTGGTCCGCCGCGTGGCGCGGCATGCCACGGTCGCCGCACCATGCGGCGAGTCCCTCGCGATCGAACTCGAAGATCCAGTCCACGCTCAGGCGTGCCCGTGCTGCTGCTTGAGGGCCTTGCCGCGCAGCGTCATGTCGACAGTGCGGAAGGGGATGGAGTGCTGCTCGAACCACTGGTGCAGCAGCTCGCCAGTGTCCTCGCGCACGATCCGTCGGGTGGCAGGCTCCACGCCGCGGGAGCGCATCAGCTCCTTGAGCGTGCCCGGAAGCCCGAACTCGACCTCCTCGCGCTCGACATCGTGCTGCTCGACCTCCGCGCCGTAGGTGTGCACGATGTGCTCGATGAGGTCGTGGACGAGATCCTCGGGCGCACTGGCGCCGGCGGTGACGAGCACCGTGCCGACGCCCTCGAACCACTCGGGGTCGAGCTCGCTCTTGTCGTCGATGAGCCGTGCGCGAGTGCCGCAGTTCTCGGCGATCTCTGTGAGGCGCACGGAGTTGGACGAGTTGCGGCTTCCCACCACCAGCACGAGGTCGCACTCGGGCGCGATGGCGCGCACCGCAGTCTGCCGGTTCGTGGTCGCGTAGCAGATGTCGCTGGCGGGCGGGTCCTTGATGTTCGGGAACGCAGCCTTCAGCGCCTTGATGATCCGGTCGGCGTCGTCGAGCGACAGGGTCGTCTGCGTCAGGTAGACGAGCTTGTCGGGATCGTGGATGCGCAGCGTCGGGATCGTCTCGATGCTGTCGACGACCTGGATGGCGTCGGGCGCCTCGCCGCGGGTGCCGATCACCTCCTGGTGGTCATGGTGCCCGATCAGCAGGATCTGGAATCCCTTGCGCGCGTACCGGATCGCCTCCGCATGCACCTTCGTGACGAGCGGGCATGTGGCGTCGATGGACGTCAGGTTCTTCGAGCGCGCGAGCTCGCGCACTGCGGGGCTCACGCCGTGCGCGCTGAAGACCACGATGGAGCCGTCGGGGACCGCCGCCACATCCTCCACGAAGATGACCCCTCGCCTTCTGAATCGGTCCACCACATGGCGGTTGTGCACGATCTCGTGGTAGACGTAGATCGTCTCGCCGGGGCAGATGTCCAGAAGCTGGTCGACCACGTCGATCGCCATGTAGACGCCGGCGCAGAAGCCCCTTGGATTGGCGAGAATCAGCCTGAGCATGACCCGATCATAGCCGCGCGGCTATCTTCACCGACCGCCGTGGACATTGCCGCGCACACCGCCGCGCTTGATGAGTACGGCCCCGACCGCTCCCGTACCTGCACCCCTGCAGAGGCTGCGGCGTGGTGCCGCAGGCTGACGCTGGGACGGCAGGAGAACTTCAGCGTGCTGTCGGCGCTCGTGCCGCCTGCGCTGGTGGGCGATTTCAGCGCCGTCTACGCGTTCTGCCGCGTGGCGGATGACCTTGGGGACGAGTCGCCCTCGCGCGAGGTGGCGATCGGGCGGCTGCAGTGGTGGCGTGCCGAGCTTGAGGCATGCGGCGCGGGCGAGGCGCGGCATCCGGTGTTTGTCGCGCTGCGCCCGGTGATGGAGCGCCATGGCCTCCCGATGGCGCCGTTCAGCGACCTGATCGGCGCCTTCGAGCTTGACCAGCGAGTCACGCGCTGGGAGACGTGGTCCGACCTGCTGGGCTACTGCCGGCTGAGCGCGGATCCCGTGGGCCGGCTCGTGCTGATGCTGCTGGGCGAGGCGCGCCAAGGTCATGCAGTCGACGCGAGCGACGCCATCTGCACGGCGCTGCAGCTGACCAACCACTGGCAGGACGTGCGCCGCGACCTGCTCGAGCGCGACCGCATCTACCTGCCGCGCGAGCTGTGGACCGGCGAGGACTTCGAAGGGAGGCTCGTGGCCACCTGCCGCGCAGGTCACGCGCCCGACCGCGAGTTCCTGGAGTGCTTCCGCGCATCGCTGCGTGAGGCCGTATCGCGCACGTGGCCGATCTTCGAGCGAGGCCAGGCGCTGCTGGGCATGGTGAAGCCGGCGCACCGCGGGCTCATCGGGCTCTTTCCTGCGGGCGGAGAGCGGGTGCTGCGGCAGGTCGAGTCCACCTGCTACGAGACGTGCATCGCGCGTCCGCGGCTCTCGAGGGTGGTGAAGCTGGCGCTCGTCGCGCGCGCATGGATCTCAACCCGGTTGAGCAGGGCCGCATGAGCGCCGCCGTGGCCTGGGACGACCCTCGGGTTGCACGTGCCGTCGACGCCTGCCGGCGCATCACGCGTCAGCGCGCGGCCAACTTCTACTGGGGCCTGCGGCTGACGCCCGAGCCCAAGCGCTCCGCGATGTACGCGATCTACGCGTGGATGCGCCGCGCCGATGACATCGTCGATGGCGCTGCGGACACGGTATCGATGGATGAGCTGCGCGCGCAGGTGGACAGCTTCCGCGCATCCACGCGCCGCGCGCTGGCTGGCGACGATGGAGATTCCGCAGGATGCGCCGACGCGGAGCTCGCGGCCACGTGGATCGCGCTCGCGGCGACGGCGCGCTCCTATCCGCTCGATGCATCCGAGTTCGAGGCGATGCTGGACGGGCAGGTCGAGGACGCGGTGCCGCGCGCCATGCGCACGTGCGCAGAGCTCGACGCGTGGTGCTGGAAGGTCGCGAGCACGGTGGGCATCATCTGCGTGCGCGTGTGGGGCCACAGGCCTGGACCGGCCATCGAGCTCGCGGCGCAGCGGGGCATCGCATTCCAGCTGACCAACGTCATCCGCGACTTCACGGAGGACCTCGCACGGGACCGCGTGTACCTGCCGCGGGAGGACTTCGATGCCGCGGGACTGACTCCGCAGTCGCTGGCGTCGTGGAGCGACCCGGTGCGCTGCCGCAGCTTCGTGCTGGCGCAGTGCGAGCGGGCACGCGCCCTGTACCGCCGCAGCGAGCCGCTTGATGCGCTCGTGAACGCGGACTGCGCGCCAGTGCTGCGGGCGCTCACGGAGATCTACCGGCAGCTGCTCGAGCGCATCGCGGCAGACCCTGCAGCGATCGTCCGGCGGCGCGTGTCGCTTCCCATCTGGCGCAAGATCGCCATCGGGCTCTCCGCGCGTCGCGCGGCGGCAGCATGGGGGGCTCGGTGATCGCGCATGCGGGCCATCCGGTGGTGGTCGTGGGCGCAGGCGTCGCGGGCATTGCCGCTGCGGTGTCGCTGTCGCGCGCGGGGGTGCCGGTCACGCTTCTCGAGACGCGCCGCAAGCTTGGCGGACGCGCGACCAGCTTCCAGGATCCGCGCGACGGCATGGAGCTCGACAACTGCCAGCATGTGCTGATGGGCTGCTGCACGGCGCTGCTCGAGCTCTACGCGATCCTTGGCGTGTCGGATGCGATCGAGTGGCATCCCACGGTGTGGTGGGCGAACCCGCCTCACGACCCTGACGTGATGCGCCCGGGCTGGCTCCCGGCGCCAGCGCACTACACCGGCAGCTTCCTCAGGATGCGCATGCTCGGCGTCGCGGACAAGCGTGCCGTCGCGCGCGCGATGCTCGCCATGCTGCGCATGGGCCGGCCCGGTCGCCAGTCGTGGGCGGGTCGCGCATTCGGCGACTTTCTGGCGCAGACGCGCCAGACGCCGGTGGCGCTGGAGCGGTTCTGGGAGCCGGTCATCATCAGTGCATGCAATGGCACATGCGCCGAGACCGATGCGTCCTATGCGATGAAGGTGTTCCAGGACGGGTTCCTGCAGGATTCGTGGAGCCCGGTGATGGGTCTCTCGCGGCTGCCGCTGGCGCGGCTCTATGACCCTGCGCTGGCGATCATCGAGGGTGCCGGCGGGTGCGTGCGCATGGGCGTCAGCGTGCAGGCGCTCGCCTACGACGGTTCGCGCGTCAGCGGCGTGGTCACCGACGAGGGGTTCGTGGAGGCAAGCGCGGTGATCAGCGCACTGCCGCCAGACAGGCTCGAGCGCATCTGCTCGGACACGCTGCGCGCCGCAGATGCGCGACTGCGCAGCCTCGGAGAGATGCGGCACACTCCGATCCTTGGCGTGCACCTCTTCTTCGACCAGCCCGTGATGCGCACGCCCCACCTGGTGCTGCCAGGCAGGCCAACGCAGTGGCTCTTCAGCAAGGGCACCGACGAGCTCGGACGCCATCACGTGCATGCGGTGATCAGCGCGGCGCAGGAGTGGATGCCGCTCGATGAGCCCGAGATCGCCGCCCGCGTGATGCGCGATGTCCACTGGGGCATCCCGTCCTCGGTGGGCATCGATCCCGTGGCGGTGCGTGCCGTGAAGGAGAAGCGCGCGACGTTCGCGTGCGTGCCGGGCATCGATGCGCTCCGCCCATCCGCGGCTGCCGACTCCATCCGCGGCGGCGTGCGCAACCTGCTGCTCGCGGGCGACTGGTGCGCCACCGGCTGGCCCGCCACCATGGAAGGCGCGGCCCGGAGCGGATTCCTGGCCGCGTGTGCCGCGATCGGGTGCGCACCTGGCGTGCCCGCACCCGAGGGCGCAGCCGCGTCGATACCGGCGATCACCGATGTGCCGACTGCGCCGCTGGCGCGGATGCTCGGCCTGCGGGATGCGTGATGCCGCGCCGTCCCGCCGATCCGCACCCGAGCGCGCTCGGCGAGTGTCCCGGGCCGGACCGCAGCGCCGAGGACCGCACGAGATGGGCGCTCGCGCGTGCCCTGGAGCTTGGATTCCATGCGGCGGGCGTCTGCCGCGCGGTCGCGAGCTCAGAGGGCGATCGGCTCCATGCGTGGCTCGACTCCGGCAAGCACGGCGCGATGGGGTGGATGCGCGAGCATGTCGAGACGCGCCTGGATGTGCGCGCGCTGCATCCGGGTGCGCGCAGCGTGCTCGTGGTGCTGCTGCGCTACGCCGATGGCGCTCGAGACCGCATCGAGCAGCCGATCGCGGGCGATGCCGGGCACGCGCCGCGGGGCCGTGTCGCCCGCTATGCGCGCGGACCCGACTACCACGACCTGATGAAGCGCCGTCTCGGCAGGCTGCAGCGCGAGCTTGAGCGCGCGAATCCGGGAGCGACAGGGCGACGCACGTGCGACATCGAGCCCGTGATGGAGCGCGAGCTCGCCGTGCGCGCGGGCCTTGGGCTGGTCGGCAAGCACACGCTGCTGATCTCGCCCGGCCTTGGATCGTGGACGCTGATCGCCACGCTGGCCACGATCCAAGGCCGGGCGAGATCAGCAGCGTGTGCTTGCCGATGCGGCCGAGCCCCGCGCGCACCGCGAGCTCGCGCTCCATGGCGGGCTCGATGTCGCACGTGCGTCGGCCCGTCGCGCCCGGGTTCGCGCGCTCAAGCTCGCGCTGCAGACGGCCCAGCCTGCGCTTCATCAGGTCGTGGTAGTCGGGTCCGCGCGCATAGCGGGCGACGCGACCGCGCGGCGACCGCGCTGCATCGCCCGGGTGCGCACCCTCGATGCGGTCCGGCGCGCCATTGGCGTAGCGCAGCAGCGCCACGACCACGCTGCGCGCGCCCGCATGGAGCGCGCGCACATCGAGCCTCGTCTCGACGTGCTCCGCCATCCACCCCATGGCGCCGTGCTGGCCTGCCGCGAGCCACGCC
>VERO01000376.1 GCA_018882625.1 Phycisphaerales bacterium
CGTGATGGGCTGGTGCGCCGTGCGTGCGCTCGGCTTCCGCACGCCCGTCTGACCGATGGGCGCTCGCTGCGGCCATTCCGTGGCGGTGGGCCCGCTCGCCACTCAAAGCCCCGCGGCGCACCCGAGCCTTTGGCGCGGTGTGCTCGCCGACCCTGACCTGGTGACGGCCCTGATCTGCGGTGCGCTGCTGCTGGCGGGCTGGATCTGCTCCCTGTCCGGAGCGCCCGATCCGGTGGTGATGGGCCTCTACATCGCAAGCTGCCTGACGGGCGGCTGGCGCACCACAATTCATGCGGTGCAGCAGCTGCTGAAGCTGTCCCTCGATGTGGACATGCTGATGCTGGTGGCTGCACTCGGCGCGGTGGCACTTGGCCGCCCCGGCGAGGGCGCGATGCTGCTCTTCCTCTTCTCGCTGGGCCACGGCCTCGAGGGCTTCGCCACGGACCGCGCACGCAACGCGATCCGTGCGCTTGGCCAGCTGACGCCCAAGTTCGCCAAGGTGATGCGCCAGGGCGTGGAGCAGGAGCTGCCTGTCGAGTCGCTGCGTGCTGGCGACGTCGTGCGCGTGCTGCCAGGCGAGCGGCTGCCGGTGGATGGCGTGATCGAGGACGGGTCGTCGAGCATCGACCAGTCTCCGATCACAGGCGAGAGCGTGCCGGTTCACCGTGCACCAGGCGATGGCGTCTTCGCGGGCACAGTCAATGGCGACGGCGCCCTGCGCATCCGGATGACGCGGCCCGCATCGGAGAGCACGATGGCGCGGATGATCCGCCTCGTGGAGGAGAGCCAGCAGAACAAGGGGCAGACGCAGCGCATGACCGAGCGGTTCACGCGCATCTACACGCCCATCGTGCTGGTGTCGGTGCCTGTGCTCGTGGGTGTGCTGATGGGCGTACTCGGCATGAGCTTCGCCGATGCGTTCATCCGCGCGATGGCGGTGCTTGTGGGTGCAAGCCCGTGTGCACTCGTGATCTCGACGCCCAGCGCCATGCTCGCAGGGATCGCGCAGGCGGCGCGCAAGGGCGTGCTGATCAAGGGCGGTGCGCATCTCGAGAGCCTCGGCACTGTCCGCGCCATCGCCTTCGACAAGACCGGCACGCTGACGCGCGGCAAGCCGGAGGCCACGGACGTGATCGCCGCGGATGGCGCCACAGAGCCCGAGGTGCTCGCTGTGGCCGCGGCGGTCGACGGGTCATCGTCCCACCCGCTCGCGCAGGCCATCGTGCGCCGCGCGCGCGAGCAGAAGGCCCTCGCGCTCGAGGCCAGTGACGTGCACCTGCTCTCCGGCAAGGGCATGGAGGGCATCGTTGGAGGCCGGCGGGCGGTCGTCTGCTCGCCCGGCATGCTCGATGGCGTGCAGGCGCCCATGATGCCGGAGGCGCTCGCGCCGCGCGTGCATGCTCTGCAGGAGCAGGCGAAGACCGTCAGCATGGTGGTGCACGGCGACCGTGTGATCGGTGCCGTGGCGCTTGCCGATACGGTGCGCCCCGGCGCGCGAGAGATGCTCGCGGGCCTGCGGCGCGCGGGAGTGTCGCGGCTCGTGATGCTCACGGGCGACAACGAGCGCGTGGCGCGCTCGATCGGATCGCAGGTGGGCATCGACGACGTGAAGGCCGGGCTGCTGCCCGAGCAGAAGATCGGCGAGGTGCGCGCGCTGCTCGCATCGCATGGCCGGGTCGCGATGGTGGGCGACGGCGTGAACGACGCGCCTGCGCTCGCGGCTGCGACGGTGGGCGTGGCGATGGGCGCGGGCGGCACCGATGTGGCCCTTGAGGCCGCGGATGTCGCGCTGATGGCCGATGACCTGAGCAAGGTCGGATTCGTGATCGGCCTCTCGCGTGCGGCGCGGAGCATCGTGATCCAGAATGTGACGATCTCGATGGGTGTGGTGGCCGTTCTCGTGCCGCTGGCCGCGCTCGACATCGTCAATCTTGCTGGCGCCGTCGCGCTTCATGAGGGCAGCACCGTGGTCGTCGCCTTCAATGCGCTCAGGCTCCTGGGGTACCGGCATCATGCGTGAATCCATCATCGGCAGCTGGTCTCGACTTGCGATC
>VERO01000377.1 GCA_018882625.1 Phycisphaerales bacterium
GATCGATGATGGCCGCCCCGCCATGCCCCGCCACGGCGAATGTGCCGTCGGGAAGGGTGGCGAGCGCACGCGCCTCTCCGACGCCGTGCGCAAACGAAGGGCCCGCAGGGGTGCCATCGATGTGGAGCACATGGGCCCTATCGTCAGTGAACAGGAGCAGGCCATCAGGCAGGAACTCGCACACGCCTGCGACTCCATCGGGGCTGAAACCCCAGCGGTGCAGCACCGTCCCGGTCAGCGCCTCGAGGATCGAGACACCACCGATCACATGCGCCACCGCGATGAGGTTCCCGTCCGGCGACACAGCCAGTCCGTTGGTCACCGCGCCGTCAAGCGAAATGCGCCAGCGTTCGATGGCCCCATCCCATCGCACCAGCATGTCCTCAGGCCTGTCCAGGAAGCTCGTGGTGAGCGATCCGACGATCCATGTGCCGTCTGGTGCTGCGGCAAGCGCGTACCAGTCCTCCGGTGCAACGCGGGATCCAGCCAGCGCCGCTGCGCGCCGCAATAGCGCCACTTCTGCGCTGTCGGCATCGCCGATGGCAGTGAGCGCACGATCGAGCGCCTGCAGGTCAGAGGAGTCGACTGCCGCTGCACCAGCGCTCAGGTTCGCGAGCAGCGCCTGCTCCCGGGCCTCCTGCGCAAAGCGCAGCGCGATCGCCGTGGCCGAAAGAAGGGCTATGGCTACGAGGATGGCTGCGGTCCACGCACGCCAGTGCCTTCTGGCTGATCTCGTGATGCGCTCATGCAGGGACTGCTGCTCGATCAGCACCGGCCGGCCTGCAAGGTGATCGCGCAAGTCACGCGAGAGCAGCGCCATGCTGGCGTATCGGCGCGAGGGATCGGGATCTGTGGCCTTTGCGATGATGCGGTCGAGATCTCCGCGCAGCTGCCGGTCCATTGCAGCCAGTCGCGGCACTGGTGCTGTCGCGATCGCATGCATCGCCTGCGTGAGCGATCTCCCCTCGAGATCGCGCATGGGCCGGCCGGCAAGAACGCCGTAGGCGATCGCGCCAAGCGCGAAGACATCGGATCGCGTGTCTGCGCTGACGTTCGCATTGAGGCACTCAGGCGCAATCGAGGCAAGGCTGCCGACGATGCGATCGCCGAGAACTGCGATCGAACGCTCACGCGACGGCCCGTCCTGCCGAGCGAGTCCGAAGTCGATGACCTTCGGCTGTCCAGTGCGGTCCATCAGGACGTTGCCTGGCTTCAGATCTCGGTGGATGATGCCCTTCGAGTGGGCGTACGCGATGGCATCAGCCACGTCAGCCAGAAGGGATACGCGATCTGACACAGGAAGCGATGCCGTCGCCGCAGAATCCAGCGGCTGCGCGCCATCGACCAGCTCCATGGCGATCCATGGGCGGAACGCTCCGATGTGCTCCCACACGCCAGCCTGGTAAAGCCGTGCGATGCCTGGATGCTCGAGGATGGCGAGCACCGAAACCTCCCGCCGCTGCGTGAGCGCCTCTGCGCGCGAGCATGGCCACAGCAGCTTCAGGGCGACAAGCCGTTCTGGCGCAACCTGTCGGGCGCGGTAGACCTGGCCATTCGCGCCTTCGCCGAGCAACTCGAGAAGCTCGAAGCCTGCGATCTCGGTGCCGATGAGTGACGCCCCATCCACCGGGCGGTCAGCAGGCTCAGGGGTGCCGGCCCGCTCGAGCGTTCGTTCCGCCGCAAGGAGCGCCGCCGCGGCCTGAACCACGTCCTCCGCGAACTGCGCAGCCGCGTCACTCGCCCGCCCCTCAAGCAGCAGCTCAAAGCATGCCTGCACTGGGCCGAGATCATCGGCAGTGCCTTCGGATTGCGATTGCCCGGACCCCGTCATGCGATCCACGATACTTTGCGGATTGTCTGCCCCGGCGGGTGTGCCATGGCGCTTGGTTCACGTCACGTCGGGGGTTCTGCATTCGACACTCGGCTGCGCAAGGAGAGACGATTGGAAGGGTTCGCGTCACCTGATTCTCGACAGTCCCTGATCGACGAGCTGCTCGCTCGCCATCACGCGGGCGAGAATGGGGCGCTTGAGGCCCTCTGGCGCG
>VERO01000378.1 GCA_018882625.1 Phycisphaerales bacterium
GTCTGCGTCCGTCGTCGCAGGCTTCTCCTCGATCCGGTAGAGCGCTGCACGACGCGATGGACGCTCGATCGTGCCCAGCATCGCGGCCTTCTGGCCGTTGAGCCTCACCGCCGAGGCCTCGCGCAGCGGCGGCATCTCGAAGCGCATCTGCGGCCCGAGGCTCGACGTGCCGGCCACGTCGGTGCCGAACCACGCACGCACTGGCGCGGCGTCGTCCGGCAGGACGCCCACGAGGTCCTGCGTGCCGTCGCCGTCAAAGTCCTCGACGATCAGGGCGACGATGTTCCCGGTGCCTGCGGAGAGCTCGGTGGGGGATCCGATGTCGGTGCCGTCGAGCGGCCAGATCTGGATGCGCCCCGACACGATGCCGATGAGCTCAGGGGATGCGTCGCCCGTGACGTTCGCGATCGCGAGCGCATCGCGCGTCGGGTTGAGGTTGCGCACCGTGTGCTTGCGTGCCACGTCGAAGGTGCCGGGTGCGGTCTGCCGCATGAACACGATGCGCCCCGGCGCGCCCGCATACACGAGGTCCATGAGACCGTCGCGGTCGAAGTCGTAGGGGATCACCGCGCCCACCTCCTCAGCCACCGGCACCTCGACGCGGCGGTAGCGCCAGTGCTGCGGGATGTCGTTGACCGACTTGAGCGGTGGCGGCGGGTCATCCGGAGTCGCGCCCGACTTCTGGAGCAGCACGTCGATCCGGCTGTTGCGGTTGTTCGCGGCGATGATGTCCCGCGTGCCGTCGCCATCCATGTCGGACGTGGCCATCGGCCCGGCGCCCTTCTCGATCTTGATGACCTCGAGAGGCTCGAAGCCGTAGTGCTCGGCGAGCGACTGCGCGGGGGCAGCTGCGGCTGGCAGGATCGCTGCGGAGAGGGCGAGGGTGACGGCGCGGTGTCGGTGCTTCATGGGTCGGGGGATCCGGATCGGGTTCCTCGGGCGCGGTACCCGCGCAGGCACGCGGGTGGCGGATGGTACCCTTGCGTTCCCATGACTATGCCTGCCGCGCGTTCACTGACTGGCATCGCCGCGCTTCTCGCGCTGGGCACATCGGCCCTGGCCGCGTCCACTCAGGACGGCGCAGCCGCTGCAGCCGCGCCCGCGGCATCGACGGCACCGGCGGTGGCGCACTCGGGCACCGACGTCATCACGCTCAAGAGCGGACGCAAGCTCGAGGGCGAGGTGCTCAAGCGTACCGACAAGCGCGTGTGGCTCGACGTCGGCGCGGATGTCCTGGTGTTCGACATGTCCGATGTCGCTGAGGTCACCAATGACGCCTTCGGAGCGCCGGTGCGCACCGTGGAGCAGTCGCTCTACGCGGTCGCAGTGGACCTGCCTGAGCTGAGCCCCAAGGAGCACGCGAAGATCATCGGCCCTGCGGTCATCAAGGTGTCCACGCCGTCGGGTCTCGGATCGGGCGTCATCATCCACCGCGACGGGTTCGCCATCACCAATGCGCATGTCGTCCAAGGCGAGACCAACCTGCGCGCGACGATCTGGGTGGCGCAGCCCGACGGATCGCTCAAGCGCACCGAGCTGAGCGACGTGGAGCTCATCGCCGTGAACAACCAGATCGACCTCGCGCTCGTGAAGCTCAAGAGCCCCGACGGATCGCCATTCCCGATCGCCCCGATCGTGGGATCCGATGCGCTCGAGGTCGGGCAGCCCGTCTTCGCGATCGGCAACCCGCTCGGGCTCGAGCGCACGCTCACGCAGGGCGTGGTCTCCACCACAAGCCGCAACTTCGACGGTCTCACCTACATCCAGACGGACACGCCCATCAACCCGGGCAACTCCGGCGGACCGCTCTTCAATACGCGCGGGGAGGTCGTGGGCATCACCAACATGGGGATCCGCGGCGGCGAGGCGCTTGGATTCGCGATTCCCGCCCGCTACGTGACGGACTTCATCCGCAACCGCGAGGCGTTCGCCTACGACAAGAACAACCCCAACTCGGGGCACAACTACCTCCAGCCGCCGCCGCGCAAGGATTTCGGCGCACCGCCGCAGCTGCGGGACTCGAGC
>VERO01000379.1 GCA_018882625.1 Phycisphaerales bacterium
GACCCGCACAGGACCCGCAACCTCGACCGTGCGGCATGCAGCTGGAAGCGCTTCGCGTGCCGCCACCAGAAGGGAGGCCACTTGCTCCTCATCGACGGCAGCGTCAAGTGGATGACCAACGCGGACGCGACCACCAATGCGCAAGGCAGCCGGGATCCCACCACTCCCCAAGGCGACTGGAACACCGACACGCTGATCTGGGATCCGCTGGGCCCGGCACGACACTGATCCGCAACCCGGCCTCACGTCCCGCAGAACGTGCGGTACCCGCAGAAGCTGGCCGGCGGCGGATCGGCAAATCGCGAACGCTCGCCGGCCTCGCTGAAGGGGTCCGCCACCGCATCGAGCAACGCATGCAGCGGAGCGAGGTCATCGCGCTCCGCTGCGGCTTCCAGAGCCTCCTCCACCGCCCAGTTGCGCGGGATGACCGCAGGGCTCGCGGCTTGCATTCGTCGCACGCGATCGGCCTCGGTCGACGCAGGCTCGTCGCGCAGCCTCGACTCCCATTGCGCACGCCACGACGCGAACTCCTCCCCCGCATTGCGCAGGCTGTGCAGCTGGCGGAACGTCTGCGTGTGATCCCGCTGGTGCGCCTGCATCCACTCAAGAAGCGACTGCACCAGTTCCGCGTCTCCAGGGCGCTCCGTGCGCAGGTCCAGCCGCGCACGCATCCGCGACAGCCAGTGCCGCTCGTGGAGCTCGGGGAACTGCTTCAGCGCCTCGGTCGCGGCCGCGATCGCGGCACCTTCATCCGGGGCGATCAGCGGCAGCAGGGTCTCCGCGAACCGAGCCAGGTTCCATCGCGCGATCGCGGGCTGGTTCCCGTACGCGTATCTGCCTTGGCGGTCGATGGAGCTGAAGACCGTGCCCGGGTGGCATGCATCCATGAATGCGCACGGACCGTAGTCGATGGTCTCGCCAGAGATGGCCATGTTGTCGGTGTTCATGACTCCGTGCACGAAGCCGACCGACTGCCAATGCGCGATGAGCGAGGCCTGCCGCGCGATGACCTGCTGCAGGAACTCCAGGTAGCGGCCCTCGCATGCGGAGATGCCCGGATAGTGCCGCGCGACCGCGTAGTCCGCGAGCGTGCGGAGCAGTTCCACATCCCCGAGCGCTGCCGCGTACTGGAAGGTCCCCACCCGGATGTGGCTCGATGCGGTGCGGACGAGGATCGCGCCACGCTTCACGGACTCGCGAAGCACCGGCTCGCCGGTCGTGATGACCGCGAGGCTGCGGCTTGTCGGGATCCCCAGCGCATGCATCGCCTCGCCCATGATGTGCTCGCGCAGCATGGGCCCGAGCGCCGCGAGGCCATCGCCGCGCCGCGAGTAGGGCGTCTGGCCGGAACCCTTGAGCTGGATGTCGAGCCGCGCGCCGCGCGGCGTCACGTGCTCGCCGAGCAGGATGGCCCGCCCATCGCCGAGCATCGTGAAGCCGCCGAACTGGTGACCCGCATACGCCTGCGCGATGGGGTCTGCGCCGGGCGGCAGCGCCTGGCCTGCGAGCGCCTGCGCCAGCTCCGACTCGGTGACGGCCCGGAGGTCCAGCCCAAGCTCCTGCGCCAGCGCGTGGTTGGCGATGATGCACCGCGGGTCGCGGACCTTCGCGGGTGCAATGCGCTCGAACAGCGGCGCCGGAAGACGCGCGTAGGTGTTGTCGAACCGCCAGCCGAGCATGGCGCAAGCGTAGGAGCGCGCCTGCGCGGCAGCGGAGTTACCGTACCGGCGTGCTCTGGACCGAACATCTGCTCGCGTCTGCTCCCGTAACAGCGGCCAAGCCCCTGGCAACTTCGGATGTCCTGACCATAGGGTGGATTGCGATCGCGGCCCTGATCGGCATCGCGAGCATCCGTGACAAGGCAAGGCCCCGCGCCGGGCTTGGCTGGTCATTGCTCGTGCTTGCCGCGGTCGGCTTCATCCGTTGGCTCGGAACGGAGTTTGAGTTCCCGATCACCGTCGCAGGCGAGGGCGACGAGCCGGACCAGGTGGTCGAGATACCCGTGCTGCGCACGGTGATGGAGC
>VERO01000083.1 GCA_018882625.1 Phycisphaerales bacterium
CGTGGACACCGCGCAGCGCTCCCTGCACAGGGGCGCGCTGCGCGGCGACCGCGATCCTGCGCGGATCAGTACCGGTAGTGCGTGGGCTTGTACGGACCCTCTGCAGCCACGCCGATGTACGACGCCTGCTTGCGCGAGAGCTTCGTCAGGCGCACGCCGAGCTTGTCCAGGTGCAGCCGCGCCACCCTCTCGTCGAGGTGCTTCGGCAGCGTGACGACCTTCTTGCCGTAGCGCGGCGCGTTGCGGTGCAGCTCGATCTGCGCGATGACCTGGTTCGTGAAGCTGGCGCTCATGACGAAGCTGGGGTGGCCGGTCGCGCACCCGAGGTTCAGGAGGCGGCCCTCGGCGAGCACGATGATCGACTTCCCGCCCGGGAACACCCACTCGTCCACCTGCGGCTTGATGTTCACGCGGCGCACACCCTTGAGCTTCGACAGCCCGAGCATGTCGATCTCGTTGTCGAAGTGGCCGATGTTGCCGATGATCGCCTTGTCCTTCATGCGGCGCATGTGGTCGGCGGTGATGATGTCGCAGTTGCCGGTGGCCGTGATGAAGAGGTCCGCGGTCGCGATCTCGTCCTCGAGGCGCACGACCTCGAAGCCCTCCATCGCCGCCTGCAGCGCGCAGATCGGATCGATCTCGGTGATCTTCACCCGGCAGCCCTGCCCGCGGAGGCTCTGCGCGCAGCCCTTGCCCACGTCGCCGTATCCGCACACCACCGCGACCTTGCCCGCGAGCATGATGTCGGTGGCGCGCATCACGCCATCCACGAGCGAGTGGCGGCAGCCGTAGAGGTTGTCGAACTTGCTCTTGGTCACCGCGTCATTGACGTTGATCGCGGGGAAGAGCAGCTGGCCAAGCTCCTCCATCTGGTAGAGGCGGTGCACACCGGTGGTCGTCTCCTCGGAGACGCCGCGGATGTCCGGCACGATGCGGCCGAAGAGGCCCTTGTGCGTGCCCTGCAGCTCCTTCAGGAGCGTGAGCACGATGCCGTACTCCTCGGTGTCCGCGGTGCGCGGGTCCGGAACCCGCCCGGCCTTCTCGAACTGCAGCCCCTTGTGGACGAGCAGCGTCAGGTCGCCGCCATCGTCGAGGATGAGCGTGGGTCCCTTGCCACCGGGCCAGTTCATCGCCTGGAAGGTGCACCACCAGTACTCGGGAAGGGTCTCGCCCTTCCACGCGAAGACCGGAATGCCCTTGGGATTCTCGGGAGTGCCGCCGCGACCGACGGCCACCGCGGCCGCCGCATGGTCCTGCGTCGAGAAGATGTTGCACGAGGCCCAGCGCACCTCGGCGCCCAGGTCCACGAGCGTCTCGATGAGCACGGCTGTCTGCACGGTCATGTGCAGGCTGCCCGAGATACGCGCGCCCTTGAGCGGCCGCTTGCCTCGGTACTCCTTGCGCAGCGCCATGAGGCCGGGCATCTCGTGCTCGGCGAGCTCGATCTCCTTGCGTCCGAAGCGCACCGTCTCCGGCGAGAGATCCTTCACCTTGAAGGCGAAGCTGTCGTCAAGCGGAAGCCCCGTGTCCATGAAGGTCCGGTGCGACGCGGCGACGCGGGATCGGGTGTTGGGTGCGGTGTGCCTGGTGTGGGACGGCATGGTGGTGGTGGGCATGGGTGGTTGTATATCCGTATATCCGGTTGAACGGATGAAGGATAGCCCGGATCGGGCCGGCAGGCAACTGGGTGCGGATAGGATCCGGTCAATGCGCATGCGATTCGTCGCCGTCGCGGCCCTCGCCGCCCTCCTCCCGCTTCCCCTCCTGGCCCTGACCCCGCAGGATCGCGCGCCAAAGGGCTCGCCGTACACCCTGGCCACCTGCATCGTGTCGGGCAAGGCGCTCCCGGAGAAGCCCTTCATCCTCGTGTACTCCAACGACAAGGATCCCATCGACGATGGCCGCGAGATCCGGTTCTGCTGCGGCACGTGTGCGGCGACCTTCCAGAAGGACCCCAAGCCGTACCTGTCGAAGATCGATGCGGCCATGGTCGAGCAGCAGCTCGCCCACTTCCCCGCCGGCAACTGCCCGGTCATGGCGGACGAGCCGCTTCCCGACCCCCGCGGGCCTGAGGCCAAGGACGCCGACAACATCATCGTGGGCAACCAGCTCGTCCGCGTCTGCTGCGGCAAGTGCGTGCGCAAGGTGAAGGGCGATCCGGAGCGCTTCATGCGAGGCGCCGAGCGCGCGATCATCAAGGCACAGTCCAAGGACTACCCCCTCTCGACCTGCCCCATCAGCGGGAAGCCCATCGAGGGTGCCGGTCACGAGTTCGTGATCGCGAGCCGTCTGGTGCGGACCTGCTGCCCTGACTGCGAGACCGCGGTGCGCGCAGATCCTCTCCCCACATTCGCGAAGATCGATGCCGCCGCGAAGGCGAAGTCGGACTCTGCACCCGCGGGGGCTTCGAAGCCGAGCACACCCACCGCACCGAAGGCACCGGCGCAGGAGCCGGCCGGGAAGTCCACGCCTGCAGGCTCCGGCAGCTGACCGAGCCGCCGACGCGCCGATCTGCGACGTGAGACGCGATGGCGCGCGTCCCTACCGCGACCGCGTGAGCAGCGCCGCGAACAGGCCTGGCCCGCGTCCCTCGATGTCGGGCCGCAGCCGTGTCCACCGCGCCAGCTCGAGTCCGGCCGCGCGAGCCCACGCCTCGCAGGCACGCCGGTCAAAGCCCAGATGCAGGTGCCCCATCGTCGTGAGGTACTCGCGGCGGTCGTGCAGCGTCATGTCGACGACAAGCAGCCGGCCGCCGCGCGCGAGGCAGCGCCCCGCATCCGCCACCGCCTCCTCGGGACGCTCGACGTGGTGCAGCACCAGCATCGCCACTGCCGCGTCGAACTCGCGGTCCTTCGCGGGCAGCTTCCGCAGGTCGCCCTCCCGGAACTCCACGTTGCGCAGCGGCGCGAGCCTCTTGCGCGCAGCCACGAGCATCGCGGGCTCCCGGTCAATCGCGACCACGCGCGCCACATAGGGCGCGATGCGCTCGGTGGCCTCACCCGTGCCGCACCCGAGGTCCGCGACAGTCCAGCGCGGATCGAGCAGGGCCAGCAGCGCATCGGCCCCGAAGTGCTCGCCGAACAGCGTGCGCCGCACCTGGTCCCACTCGCCTCCAACGCGGCCGAAGAATGCGCTGCCCGAGCGGTGACGCTCGGCGAGCACGGTCGCAAGCCGCGCATCGTCATCTGCGGCGGTGACCAGCCCCTGGAACTGCGCGCGCGCGAGCGCCCACAGCTCGCCGCCCGGCGGCACCATGCCTGCGGTCGCGACCCTGCACAGGCTTGCGGTGCCCTCGGTCCGCCGATCCACGAAGCCGCAGTCCAGCAGCGGCTTGAGCTGCCGGCTCACGGTGGACTGCGGAAGCTGGAGCGCCTTCGAGAGCTCGCCGACGCCGAGCTCCGACTTCTCGAGAAGCCGGAGCATGCGCATCCGCACGGGATCCCCGAGCGCATCGACGAGCGCGGTCCATCGCGGCAACCCCGATGATGCAGCGGTCGCGGTCCGCGCACGCCGCGTCGATCGGGGGTTGCGCGCGGCCATCTCGTGCTCGAGAGACCGTCAGGCTTCGGGCGAGAGCGCGGTGCCGGGTCCGGGCTGCATGCCCTGCGCCTCGAGCGCCGCGATCACGCGCGGGTCGAGAGGCTGTATCGCATAGGCCTGGCGCAGCCGGCGCACCGCCTCGTCGCGGTTGCCGATCTGCTCCTGCAGCTGCGCCATGCGCAGGTACGGCTCGGTCGAGCGATCTGCGCTGAACCCGTCATCGACAGTGATCGCGCCCTGGAGCGCCATCAGCGCGGTGTCGCTGTCCTTGAGCTCCATCGCGTACTCCGCGAGCTTCAGGTACGCAGCCTGCGAGCTGAACTCGCTCGCCGAGCCCTGCAGCAGCTGGTAGAGCTGGGACGTGTCCTTCTGCGCGTACATGACCTGCGCGAGCGCAAAGACCACGTCCATGTTCGAGGGCATGCGCGCATTCGCGCGCTCGAGCGAGGAGCGCGCCGCAGGGAGGTCGCCGAGGTTGGTCATCGCGACGCCGTACCCGTACTCGGCACGCCAGTTGCCGGGCGAGTGCTCAAGCACAGGCTTGAACTCGTCGGCGGCCTCCTGCCACATCTGGTACTCGAGGTAGTGGTTGCCGTAGGCGATCGACTGGTCGGTCGGTCGCGGGCCGTTGCACCCGGCAATCAGTGAAGTCACGAGGCCTGCAGCGCAGGCAGCAATCCATCGCATGGTTCGGTTCCGGTCCATCGGAACTCCTTTCTTTCGGGGATGATACTCAGGATGTCGCCGAGCGCGTGGCAACCGATGGTGCTGATCCGGCACGAGTGCGGTCCCGCATCCCACTGGGACTGGATGCTCGCGCCTGCGGAGTGCCCGCGGGACCCCAACGCCTACGCCCTCGACTCATGGCGCGTGGCGGTGCCCCTCCACCGGATGCCCCCGGGGGATGCGGTCGAGATTGAGCAGGGTCCTGCGCATCGGGTCGAGTACCTCTCCCTCGAGTCGCCGCGGGCGCTCTCGGGCGACCGCGGGCACGTGGTGCCTGTCGCGCGAGGGTGGTGGCGTCCCGCGAGCGGGGTCGGCTGGGAGCTGCGCTGGGATGGGCAGTGGACCGGGCAGGTCACGCTGTCAGCGTCGCCACGAGGTCCGACATGGCGACTGCTGTCTGCGATCCGCCATCAAGGTCCTTGACCGATACCTGGCCGCTCGCCAGGCCCGCATCAAGGATCACGGCCCGCCGCGCACGGCACTTGCCCGCGTCGCCGAGCAGCTTGCCCACGTTTCGTGTGGTCTTGTACGAGTGGCGCACGTGCAGGCCTGCGCGGCGGAGCTCCGCGGCAAGCCGGTGCATCACCGGGTCCGCGGACTGGTCCGCGCTGATCAGGAACACGTCGGGCCGAGGCAAGAGCGACTCGCCGCCATCGGCCGGCAGCAGTCCGCGGTCCTTGAGCACCAGGCTGAGCACCACATCGCCCATTCCGAATCCGAATGCGCTGGTCTTGGGACCGCCAACGAGCTCGACAAGGCCGTCGTAGCGGCCGCCGCCGGCGATCGCGCGCTCGGCGCCGGACGCCTCATGGATCTCGAAGACGCTGCCCGTGTAGTACGCGAGCCCGCGCACGATCCCGAGGTCCCACTCGCACCACCCGGCAATGCCGCGCGCGCCCAGCGCAGCGCAGAGCGCGTCGATGGCCTCGAGGCCAGTGGCGCCGATGCCGAGGGCCTTCGCGATTGCGGCCGCGCCGCCCTCAAGCGGAATACGCGTTGCCGCCGCCAACATCAGCGACTGCAGTGCCGCGTCGGAGAGCCCGATCTCCGTAGCCCGTGCCCTGATCGCCGCCGGGTCGAGCCTGTCGCGCCGGTCAAGCAGCTCGAACGCGCCCGCCACCTGGTCCGGCCGCACGCCCATCGCGCCGAGCGCAGCGCCCATCGCGCCCCGGTGCGAGAGCTTGATGCGCACATCAGCCGGTCGCAGACCCAGCCGCTCAAGCGCCAGCGCCGCGACCGCGATGACCTCGGCGTCGGCATCGGGCGTGTCGAGGCCCAGAAGGTCCACGTTCCACTGGGTGAACTCGCGCAGCCGTCCCCGCTGCGGGCGCTCCGCGCGGAAGAAGTTGGGGATCGCGAACCACTTGACGGGGACGGGCAGCGAGCCGCCGCGCGCCGCGACCATGCGCGCGAGCGTCGGCGTGAACTCGGGGCGCAGGGCGTAGTCGTCATCGCCGCCCGCGCGCCGGAAGCTGAAGAGCTCGCTGACGATGCCCGGACCGCTCTTGACGGTGTAGAGCTCGAGGTGCTCGAAGGTCGGTCCCTCGACCTCTTCGAACCCGAAGTCAACTGAGGCAGAGCGCCACGCGGCCTCGACATGGCGGCGCAGCGCGAGATCCGCGGGATAGAAGTCCCGCGTGCCCTTGGGAGCCTGGAAGGTGCGCTGCGGCATGCGACTGCGAAGGGCCTATGCCGATGCCGGACGCACCGCGCGCATCACGCACGTCGAGGCCCGTGCGCTCGCTTGGCCCAGCGACGGCCCGCACGCACGTTCAGCTGCGCCGCTCACCACTCGGGACCGCCCGAGTAGCGGCCGTAGATGTCCGCGAGCGCCTGCACCATCTCGCCGAGCGTGCACCGCGCATGCGCGCCCGCGATGAGGGCGGGCATCACGTTGGTGCCCGCACGCGCATCGCTGCGGATCGCGTCGAGCGCGCGCTTCACGCCATCGGCGCTGCGGCTGCGGCGGAACTGCGCGAGGCGGTCGCACTGCTCGGTCTCGACGGTGTGCGGGATCTGCAGGATCTCGACCTGGCGGTCCTCGTTGCCGTCGGAGTACGCGTTGACGCCGACCACGACGCGGTCGCCGGCCTCCATCTCCTGCCCGAAGCGGTAGCTCGCCTCGGCGATCGAGCGCCGGAAGTAGCCCTTGTGGATGCCGGACACCACGCCGCCCATGTCATCGATCTCGCGGATGATGCCGTTGGCGTCGCGCTCCATCTGGTCGGTGAGGCCCTCGACGTACCACGACCCGCCCAGAGGATCGACGGTGCGGTGCACGCCCGTCTCGTGCGCCAGGATCTGCTGCGTGCGCAGCGCCACGCGCACGGCCTGCTCCGTGGGAAGACCGAGCGTCTCGTCCATCGAGTCGGTGTGCAGGCTCTGGCAGCCGCCGAGCACGCCCGCGAGCGCCTGGAACGCCACGCGCACGATGTTGTTGAGCGGCTGCTGCTCGGTCAGCGAGCACCCGGCCGTCTGCACGTGCGTGCGCATCAGCCACGAACGCTCGCTCTTCGCGCCGTAGCGCTCGCGCATCGCGGTCGCCCAGATGCGGCGTGCGGCGCGGAGCTTGCAGATCTCCTCGAAGAACTCGTTGTGGCTGTTGAAGAAGAAGGAAAGGCGCGGCGCGAAGGCATCGACATCAAGCCCGCGGCGCTTGCCGGCCTCGACATACTCCATACCGTCGCGCAGCGTGAAGGCGAGCTCCTGCGTCGCGGTCGACCCAGCCTCTCGGATGTGGTAGCCCGAGATCGACACCGAGTTCCACTTGGGCATGCGCTGCGCGGCGAACTCGATCGTGTCGACCACGAGCTTCACCGACGGCTCGGGCGGGTAGATGAACTCGTTCTGCGCGTGGAACTCCTTGAGGATGTCGTTCTGCAGCGTGCCGCCGAGGCTGGCGATGGGGATCCCGCGCTCCTCCGCCATCGCGATGTACATGGCCCAGATGATCGCAGCCGGCGCGTTGATCGTCTGGCTGACGGTGACCTCGCCGATGGGGATGTCCGCATACAGGCGGGCCATGTCGTCGATCGTCGAGATCGCGACGCCGCAGCGGCCCACCTCTCCCACCGAGAGCGCATCATCGGAGTCGCGCCCCATCAGCGTGGGAAGGTCGAAGGCCGTGGACAGTCCCGTGTTGGCCTTGGTGCCCTTGGCGTTCTCGAGCAGGTACTTGAAGCGGCGATTGGTGTCGTCGGCGCTGCCGAAGCCCGCGAACTGGCGCATCGTCCAGAGACGCGACCGGTACATCGTCTTGTGCACGCCCCGCGTGAAGGGGTACTGGCCAGGCTCGCCGATCCTGGGGTGCGGCTTCGACGAATCCTGAGGATCGGTGGTACCGACCGCATCGGGGCCATAGCGCTCATCGACCACATAGCCCGAGAGCGTCACCGTCTCGGGGTCGACGCCTGCGGTGCGACCCGCCGCAACCTTGCCGGTGCGGACAGATCCGGACTGGGTCGTGCCCGACTGCCCAGCGGTGGTGGTCACCGTGCCAGCCGTATCGCTCCGGGAGTGATCTGCCGATTGAGTCGAAGGGGGGTTCATGGGATGCCTTTGGGATGCCTTTGGCGCACGATCCGCGCGGGAAACCGCCGGTTCCTGATGGTATCGACACAGCCCTGCCCGCAGATGCACTTCGGGTACTGCGTGCACCCGCCGCCGGGGGACGAACGGGATGCGCTGGGAGGGACTTGTGCGGCGACCGCCCGTCAGCGACCAGTCGAACGGTGCGACGAGAACAGCGAACGACGCTTGCCCGTGCCCGCGCCCGAGCCCGCCATCGCCCCGCCACCGTGACCGCCTCCGGCGGCAGCCGAAGATCGCCCGCCGTGACCGCCGCCAGCACCCGCCGACACAGACCTGGCGTGACCGCCACCCTGACGGGCATCCTCGCCGCGCGAGCTGCGCTGTCCGCCTTCGCGGTGCCCGTGCTCACGACGTGCGCCAGGACCTCGGCCGCCCCGACCCTTGGCGTGGGCCGGTTGCGGATTCGCCCGCTTCGCCGGTGCGTCTGCCCCGACCGCTTCGGGAGTCACCGTCATCTCGGCAGGCTTCGTGCCGATCAGTCGCTCGATCGCGCGCATGAGGCCAGTCTCGTCCTTGCCGCAGAGCGTGATCGAGATGCCGGTGGCACCCGCTCGGCCCGTGCGTCCGATGCGGTGCACGTAGGCCTCGGGCTCCACCGGCACATCGAAGTTGACCACGTGCGACACGCCGTCGACATCGATGCCGCGCGAGGCGACGTCGGTCGCCACCAGTACGCGCACCGCACCCGAGCGGAACGCGTCGAGCGCGCGCTGCCTCTGGTTCTGCGCCTTGTTGCCGTGGATCGCGGCCGCCGCGATGCCGGCGCCCTCGAGACGGCGCACCACCTTGTCGGCGCCGTGCTTCGTGCGCGTGAACACGAGCGTGCGCGTCACGGACTCATCGCGCAGGACCGCATGCAGCGTCCCCTGCTT
>VERO01000380.1 GCA_018882625.1 Phycisphaerales bacterium
CCGCAGGCACCCGCCGCTGGAACTGCGCCGGCGCCCCCCGCGCCGAAGTCGATTCCCGAGCGGCCTCAGGACTAGGCCGCGAGACCCGCGCGCCGCAGCGCAGCCTTCGACGCCACCCCAAGCACGCCCAGCGCGAGTGCAAGCAGCGCCAGGCCCGTCAGCAGCGCGATCGGCCCCTGGCTCTTGGCGAACTGCACGAGATCCTCGGCGCCGGTGGCTGCCGCCGCAGCGGCGAACCATGCAGCCACCAGAGTGCGTGGCGCCAGGCCAAGGACCGTGCCGATCACGTAGGGCACCGCGCGCACGCCCGAACCGGTGAGCGCGAGGTTCATGAACGCGAAGGGCGAGTTGGGCGGCAGCCGCAGCAGCGTGACGTAGAGGAGCGTCTTGCGCTGGTCGGCGTTCACGAGCGCGTTGCGGATCACGCGCGACTTTGGCTTGGCGTCGATCATCTGCTGGATCGCCGAGCCCGCCACCGTCAGCGAGATTGCACGCCCGACGAGGGCGCCGCCTGCGAAGCCCGCGAGCGCTGCGGGAGCGCCCCATGCGAAGCCGAAGACCCATCCGCCGAGGATGGCCTGCGAGAACGTGGGCAGGATGCCCACGCCCGAGCACAGCGCGGCCATGAGGGTGAACAGCGCGATGCCCTCAGGACCGCGTCCCCGCAGGCTCTCGGACACGGGCTGCAGCTGCACCAGCAGCATGATGCCCACGACGCCCGGAAGCGTGCCCCACACGATGCCGAGCCCAACCGCGAGGATGCGCTGGATGCGCGAGGCAGGGGCCTCGCTCGTGGATGGGGCATCGCTCATGGGAGGTTGCGAGGATAGGTGCGGTGGCGGCGGCTACGCGCCAAGCCTGGCCATGCGGAGCGCAAGAACAAGGCACACGACGGCGAACGCTGCGGCCAGCGGCTTGAGCGGGAGCTTGTGCATCCACTGGGCGCCGATGCGGGCGCCGACGAGCCCGCCGGGTGCGAGCAGGGCCGCGAGCAGGAGCGTGTAGGCGAGCCGGTCCTGCGCGGTCGAGCCTGGGGGCGGGTCCATCAGGTAGATCGACCCCACCTTGAGCGCTGCGGCGACGATGACCGTGACGATGATCATGGCCGAGCTTGTGGCGATCGCATCGCGCAGCGGCAGCCTGGTGAGCGCGCGCATCAGCGGCACCGCGACCACGCCGCCGCCAAGGCCCAGCAGGCCCGCCATGATGCCCATCACTCCTCCGATAATGCCCGCCTGCGGCTCCACGCGGCCTTCGGGGGAGGTGCCTGCCGGCGTGGGCGCGGCAGCTGCAGGGTGATCGGCCTCGTCGGGACGCACGGAGCCCGCGGCGCGGCGAGCCTGGATGATCTTCCACGCCTCGAAGGCAGCCACGTACGCCAGGAACGTGGCGAAGATCCGCTCGATGACAACCGGGTTGGTGATCGCGCTCGAGAGCCACACCCCGAGCATGACCGTCACGAGGGACGCACCGGCGGCATGCATCGCGAAGCGCCAGTGGATCGCCTTGGCGCGCACATGTCGCGGGATGGCGCCCGCGCTGACGAAGATCGCGCTGATGAGGCTCGCCGCCTGGAATGCGTTGGGGTCGCTGCCGAAGACGATCGTCAGCAGCGGAATCACGATGATGCCGCCACCGACGCCGAAGAGCCCGCCGGCGAGGCCGCCGAGGGCGCCGATCACGAGCGTCTCGATCGCGCTGGCGACGTCCATTGGGCGAGTATCGCGGAAAATCGGGCGCGCTGCCTGGAGTGCGCAGGGCGGACCGCTAGGGTGGTCCGCATGTCCGCCCAGTGCATGAGCTTCCTGCTCCGAGGGATCGACGCGCTGCCATGCGAGGTGGAGGTGCGCACATCGGGCCATGGCCTTCCGGGAATCATGGTTGTAGGGCTGCCGGATGCGGCCGTGCGCGAATCGATCGAGCGCGTGCGGCAGGCGATCTCCGCGAGCGGCATTTCCCCGCCGAGGCACCGCACGGTCGTGGCCCTGGCGCCGGCGGGTCTGCGCAAGGA
>VERO01000381.1 GCA_018882625.1 Phycisphaerales bacterium
ACGTGGCGCTGCTCGACAACTTCACCTGCGACGCGATGCGCGAGGCGGTGGCGCGGCGCGACCGGCGTGCGCCGCACCTGAAGCTCGAGGCCAGCGGCGGAATCACGCTGTCCGCCGTCGCCGATGTCGCGCGCACTGGCGTCGACCGGATCTCGGTGGGGGCCCTGACCCACAGCATGCGCTCACTCGACTTCGGGCTCGACGCGACGTGAGCAGGCCGCCAGCGCCGATCGAGTCGTGGCCAGACCGCCTCGAGGGCGCGGTCGCCCGCTGCGCGGCGCTCGACCGGGTGGTGGTGCTGCGCGAGACCGCATCGACCCAGGACCACGCGCGCGGGTGCCCGCCCGGCACGGTCGTCATCGCCTGGCGGCAGACGCACGGCCGCGGACGGCGCGGCCGCGCGTGGGCGGACACCGGAACCGATGGGCTCGCGATCAGCATCAACCTCCCGCCGGCCACCCCGGACCGGCTCGCGGGATGCGCGGCTGTGGCCGCATGCGAGGCCGTCGAGCAGGCGGCGCTCGAGGCGGGTGGCGGCGTCCCGGAGGTGCGCATCAAGTGGCCCAATGACCTGTGGATCCAGGGCCGCAAGCTCGGAGGCATCCTGATCGAGCAGGATGCGGTGCGCGCCACGGTGGGCATCGGCATCAACGTGTCGCAGCGGTCATTTCCGGAGTCGCTCGCGCCCACGGCGACGAGCCTGGCGATGCATGGCTTCGCGGTGGACAGGCTCGATGTGGCGTGCCACCTGCTGCAGCGGATCGACGCGTGGGTCGTGGCCGATCCCGTGCGCATGACGCACGAGTACTCGGCACGCGACGCCCTCGCGGGCACGCGCTGCAGCCTCGCGACCCCCGAGGGCGTGGTCGAGGGCACTGTGCTGCGATGCGATCCGCTCGAGGGCATGCGCATCCGAACCAGCTCGGGTGACCGCACCCTGCCGGCGGCGAGCACGAGCGTCCTGGGCTCGCTGGACCGTGCGTCGTCGTGACTCGGGGCGCGTGCCCGCATGCATGACCGCGGTGTGCGGGAAGGCCCTCAGGCGCTCGGATGGGCGTATGCGACCTGATATGGTGTGGCGCTATGGCGATGGCGACGTGGACATCCGTGGCGCTGGCGATCGTGGCATCGTGCCCGGCGCAGGTGCCTGCGCCAGTGGATCCGCCTGCGCCCGGGCAGGCCACAGCTGACCGGATCATGGGTCGGGGCGGAGTGCGCGCTGTGCCTGCGCAGCCGCAGTCGCCTGCAGTGCCTCGAGGTACGGCGGGTGGCGGCGCGTCGGGTGCATCGGTCGAGGCGGCCCCTCGCGGTCCAGGCAACTCGCGTGACACGCCGATGCCTCCATCCGGCCAGGACACCACCGTGATGCAGCCCGTGGAGCCCGGGATCGCCGACCGCGGCGCGCTTGCGGAGAGCTTGCGCGAGATGCCCATCACGCTGCGCGTGCCGGGCGCCTTCGAGAATGTCTACCCGGTGCCAGGCCGGCCGGGGCTCTTCTTCCGCGCGCAGGGTGCCCTCTACATGGTGTTCGACGAGGCGACCTACCGCTTCTACAAGGGCACCAACTACGTCACCATCCCTCCCGGCGCGGTCTTCTACGTGGGCCGGCCCGACTGGAGCACGATCCCCGCGCCATGGTTCCGTGGCGCGGATGCGGTCGATGCCGATCCGGTGGCACGTACGGGGCCTTCTTCGGCAGGCGGTGCCAGCCCTCTGCAGTCGCACGTTGATGCGGAAGTCGATCCCGCGGGGCAGAGCCCCGATCGGCTTCGCGCGGATGGCCGTGTGGCCGTGCGCAAGGCGGAGGTCGGCGGCGAGCTCGGTCGCGTGCCAGGTCACCAGGCGGGCTACGGATCCGGTGCAGCATCGCCATCCACCGTCGATCCCGCGCAGGCCGCCCTCGCGATGCGCACGGTCGAGGAGCGCGACCGGGATGCCGCTGCGCCGCGTGCGCCCGACGCCGCAGCGCTCGCGGGGGTGCTCCCTGCAGGA
>VERO01000084.1 GCA_018882625.1 Phycisphaerales bacterium
GTGCCAGCGGCGTTGCGATGTCCTGCGCCTGCGCGACCTGCTCCGGTTCTGGCAGCGGCGCGATGCGGTCCATGACCCATCCCGTGGCAAGATGGCTCAGCACCCACAGCACGATCGCGCCGAACGTCCACCATCCTGAGACAACGAGTGCACGACCAGCCCGCTGGCGCGCCGCCGTGGCGCACGCGCGAACGGCCGGCCACTCGAGGGGCACGCCTGTCATGCCCTGAAGTCTGGTGGCACGCGTGCCGACGGGTCATGCGCAGGTGCGCGCTGCGAGGCCAAGCCCCACGTGCCATCCGGACCTCTCGCGATCAGCTCAGGCGCATTGGGGCGCTCGTGCCGCATGAGCAGCAGCCATGCCGCGGCGAAGAGCGCGAAGATCGTGGGGAGCCCAACGATGAACAGCGGCACAAGACAGCACAGCGCCGTGACCAGCGCGACCAGGAACACGACGATGAACAGCCCGATGAGACTGAACACGTGCCCCTTGGACATGCGCCACGCGGACCCGACGGCCGCGATGGGCCCGACCCCGCCCATCGCCGGATCGACGACGGCGAGCACGCAGAAGGTCATCCGGATAGCGATCCACGTGGCGACGACAAGCACCGGCAGCGACAGCATGATGAGGACGATGCCCACTGCAACCGCGCCGACCTGCGCGGCGGGCACCGTCTCCTGGAGCGTCGACGGGAACAGGAACAGCACGACCGCGAGCACGATGAGCGCGGCCGCCGCCGCATAGATCGGCGTCGATGCGAGGTACTGCAGGATCACTGCACCCCACTGCGCAGGCAGTCGCCGGTACCCGCGGAAGATCTCCATGACGCCTGGCGATTCTCCACGCGCGATGCGGATCGCGATGAGGAACGCACCGACCGAGAGCGGCAACTGCACCGTGAACCCCCACAGGATGCTGAAGCAGTTCGATGCGACCCCAAGCGCCATCGTGCGCGGGCTCGGGTCGGGGCCGTCCGAAAGGAGCAGCGTGCGCAGGGCGCCACGCGCAGTGCCATCATCAGCATCCTCGACGCGCAGCTGCTGCGTCTGGCCCAGGACATTGATGTCCGCGACGACCGTTCCAGACCTGGCGTCACGCGTGCCCGACCCACTCGAGCCGCCCGCGCCTTGCCCGTCACGGTCGATGCGCGCCGAGATCGCCTGCGCCATCGCCAGTATCTGCGGCGGCACCTGCGCCGCGAGCAGGATGAGCGAGCACAGGAGAAGCGCCGTGAACCCGCGTGCGAGGATGCCCTTGGCCAGCTCAATGGTGGCCGAGATGCTGAAGGCAGGCGCGGACGGCGGAACAGGCACTGGATGCGCGGCGATTGGCGTGAGGCTCATCGTGATGGCTCCTTCGGTGCGCTTGGCTCCAGGCGCGCAGCCCAGCGCACGCCTCCTGCGATGTGATCCATGAAGAGCGGCTCGGAGAAGCTCTCCGACGTGTGGCCGCCGCCGGTGTACCACGCGCGACCTGTTCCAAGGTCGCGACACCATGCAATCGGGTGGTCGCCTTCCATGCGAGGTCCTGTGACCGTCGATCCATCCATTGATGCGAGCACGCGCACACCCGCCACCGCACGCGGCGATCGGTCGTAGACGTACCACTCGTCGGTGCGCTCCCACCGGTCGGGGAGCATCGATGTGGACGGATGCGTGCCGTCCTCGACCACCACAGTCGACTTCTGCACCGGAGGATGCGTCACGAAGCGCGCGCAGCAGAGCTGCTCGCCGTACCAGGGCCACTGGTGCTCGGTGTCCGCGGCGGCGTGGATGCCAACCCAACCTCCGCCAGCGAGCACCCACTCCGTCAGCGCCTGCTGCTGCGCGTCATCGAGCACATCTCCGGTTGTGGAGAGGAACACGATGGCGCGGAAGGGCTTGAGGCGCTCGGCGGTGAATGCGGCGGAATCCTCGGTGTGATGGACCGACCACGTGCCGCCAAGCCTCTCGCGCAGCGCCCTCACGCCATCGGGAATGGATGCATGGCGAAAGCCGGCGGTGCGAGAGAAGATCAGAACGCGGGGCCGGTCTCCATCGGGCGCTGCATCCTTCGCTGATGCCGGCGCAGGCCCACGCCCGGCATCCTGCATGCGATCGGTCGCCGCCGCAGAGAGCCTCACGCCCACGAGCACCAGCACCGCCGCCACAAGCAGCCGCGTCGACATGCCGGGCAGGGTATCAGTTGGTGCGCAGCGCTCGAGCGCAGCCTGCGCTGTGCGAGGCCACGTCAGTCGCCGACGGTGTGCCACACGGTCTTGATTTCGGTGACGCCCTCGAAGGCGCGCGAGCTCGTCCAGTGGTGGTCATCCCACCGCGTGCGCGCGTCCACGATGTGCACGCGCTTCATGTTCTCTGCGGTGCCTGAGCGCAGCATGGAGGCGACGGTGAGTTCGGTGCCCTTTGCCGCTGCCTTGACCGCAGCCTTACCTGCACCTGCCTTTGGGGCGGCAACCGCCTCGTCCATGCATGCCACCACTGCATCGATGTCGCGGTGCGCCGCAATCGCTGGCGCAAGCTCACGCGCAGAACCGGTGAGTATGTTGAGGACTCCGCCAGGAATGTCCGACCCGGGTGCGGCTTCGGCAAGCACGAGCGCAGGCACCGGATTGCGCTCCGATGCGATCGCGATCACCGCATTGCCGCTCGCCAGCGCGGGCATGATCATCGACACGAACCCAAGCAGGGCCGGCTCGGGCGGTGCGACAACGGCGACGACACCGGTGGGCTCCACTCGCGACACCACCTCGAACGGGCCCGCCACAGGATTGCGTCCGCCCACCACGCACTCGAGCTTGTCCGACCATCCGGCCACGCTAACGACGCGGTCAATCGACTCGTCCACCTCGCGCATTGCCACTCGCGCGCTCGGTGCGCCAGCGCCGTGGCGCAGCGCATCCACCAGCTCGGTGCGCCGGCCCTCCATCATCTCCGCGAGGCGGTAGAGGATCTGGCCGCGCAGGTATGCCGTCGACGATGCCCACTTGCCTTGCACGCCGCGCGCGGCCTCGACCGCATCGCGGAGGTCCTTGCGTGTCGCGGCGGCCACGTACGTCACAGCTTCGCCGCCAACGCCCACAAGCGGCACGACTCGACCGGACTCAGAGCGCGGGTACGCGCCTCCGACGAAGAGCTTCCATGTCTTGGTGATTGGCGCGCGATCGGCGTGTGATGGCATGGCGTGATCCCCTGTAGCGCTCTCAGCGCAGGTACTCCGCGAGTCCCGCGCGACCGCCCTCGCGGCCGAATCCGGATTCCCGGTATCCGCCGAAAGGCGCGCTCGCGTCGAATCGGTTGAAGGTGTTGCACCAGATGACGCCCGCGCTCAGCTGCCGAGCCACCTCATAGGCGCGCGAGCCGCGGCTTGTCCACACGCCGGCACTGAGGCCGTAGGCGGTGTTGTTCGCGCGCGCGACCGCCTCATCGAGCGTGCGGAACGTCATCACCGCAAGCACGGGCCCGAAGACCTCCTCGCGCGCGATCGTGTGCGCAGGCTCCACGCCCGTGAAGAGGCAAGGACGGCACCAGAAGCCGCGCTGGGGCAGGGGATCGGCATGGCAGTCATGCCGCACCGCGCCCTCGTCCACGGCGCGCACCAGGTAGCCACCGATGCGCTTGAGCTGCTCGGCGCTGTTGATCGCGCCGACGTCGGTGTTCTTGTCGAGCGGGTCGCCCACGCGCAGGTGCCTCATGCGCATGCGGAGCTTCGTGACCACCTCGTCCACCACGCTCTCCTCGACAAGCAGCCTGCTGCCCGCGCAGCACACCTGTCCCTGGTTCGCGTAGATGCCCGCGATGATGCCCTCGATCGCCTGGTCAATCGCCGCATCCGCGAAGACGATGTTCGGGCTCTTGCCTCCGAGCTCAAGCGTGATCTTCGTGCGGCGCCCCGCGAGCTGCTTCGCGATGCGCCGCCCGACCTCCGTGCTTCCCGTGAACGCCACCTTGTCGACTCCCGGGTGCTCGACAAGCGCACGCCCCGTACCACCTGCACCGGTGATGACGTTCACCACGCCATCGGGCAGCTCCACTTCCTGCATGATCTCGGCAAGCCGCAGTGCCGTGAGCGGCGTCGTCTCGGCGGGCTTGAGCACGCACGTGTTGCCGCACGCGAGCGCAGGTGCGAGCTTCCAGGCCGCCATCAGCAGCGGGAAGTTCCAGGGGATCACCTGTCCGCACACGCCCACCGGCTGCGGACCATCGGGGCCGCATCCGGGCACCGCCTCATGCAGCTTGTCCGCCCAACCGGCGTGATGGAAGAAGTGCTGCGCGGCCAGCGGCACATCCTCGTCGCGCGTCTCGCGGATCGGCTTGCCGTTGTCCATCGTCTCGAGCACAGCGAGCTCGCGCGCACGCTCCTGGATGCGCCGGGCGATGCGGTAGAGGTACTTGGCGCGCTCGATCGGGCGCGCACGCCGCCACTTTCGGGCTGCACGAGAAGCGGCGTCCACCGCCCGCGCCACGTCGTCCTCGCCGGCCTCGGCCACTCGCGCAAGCACCGCCTCTGTGGCCGGGTTAACCGTGTCGAAGAACTTGCCGGACCGGGGCGACCGGAACCTTCCCCCGATGAAGAGGCCATGCTCGGCCCGGATCTGGACTGGCGTGGTTTCCGGAGCCGGCGAGTACTCCCAGATGGGTGCCGCGGGTGCCGTGGTGGACATGGGGGCCGATTATCGCCTGCCAGGGGCGCTTCCGGTTCCGCGAAACCCGAATCCCAGCGCGATTCCCGGCCGAACTGATGGCATGTCGACTTTCGCGATCCTGGCGGCCGTGCTCCTCGCCCACTCCACTGATGGCGCGTCGTCGCCTGCCGCTGCGCCGGGTGCAACGAGTGCGCCCAGCGCTGCACCCTCTGCTGGCACGGCGCCTGCCCCTGCTCCAGCCCCTTTGCCCGCAATCCCCACCGCACCGCCTGAACCAGGCAAGGGAGTGCGCGTCGCAGGCGAGGTACCCGACAACGTCGAGCTGGTGCTCGAAGGCGAGGAGTGGCGCTTCGGCCGAATGCGCATCGAGGCACCGCTGCCGAAGGGCTACCCGGCGCCGACACCCGCAGGCACGATGGAGATCAAGACATACCCGTCCGTGCGACGCGCGGAAGTCACGGCATCAGGCAACAGCAATCTCGGATCGAACCTCGCCTTCTGGCCTCTGTTCAATCACATCAAGGATCGTGACATCGCCATGACCAGCCCGGTCGAGATGGACTACCGCGGCATGGCCTCCGACGACGGCAAGTCGCTCGACGAGTCCAAGGGCACCTGGACCATGTCGTTCCTCTACCGCACCGCCGACCTTGGGCCGACTGGCGAGGACGGCCGCATCAAGATCGTCGATACGCCGCCCGTCACAGTGCTCTCGATCGGCATGCGCGGCGGATACGGCATGTCGAAGGTCAACGAGGGCCTTGCGGCGCTTCGTGAGTGGCTCGCTGCGCATCCGCAGTGGGAGGCATGCGGCGAACCGCGCGCGCTCAACTACAACGGCCCGGCGGTGCGCATGAAGGACAAGTGGAGCGAGGTGCAGCTGCCCATCAGGCTCGCTGCAGCCAGTGCGCCCGCGACTGCTGCTGCACCGTTACCCTAGCGGGGATGCCTTCCGTACTGGCGATCGACATCGGCGGCACGCACGTCAAGGTCCGTGTCCCGGGCGACCCCGACAAGCGGGAGTTCGACTCGGGACCGACCCTCACGCCACAGCAGATGGCTGATGGCGTCAAGGCCGCAGCCAAGGGCTGGTCCTACGACTGCGTCTCGATCGGCATTCCGGCGCCGCTCGTGAAGGGTGCGCCCGCGAAGGAGCCGAGCAACCTCGGTCCAGGATGGACGGCGTTCGATTACGGTGCGGCGTTCGGCAAGCCCACCAAGATCATCAACGACGCCGCGATGCAGGCCGTAGGCAGCCACAAGTCAGGGCGCATGCTGTTCCTGGGTCTCGGCACAGGTCTCGGCAGCTGCATGATCGCGGACCGCGTGATCCTTCCGCTCGAGCTCGCGCACATGCCCTACCGCAAGGGCCGCTCCTTCGAGGACTACGTGGGGCTGCGCGGCCTCAAGCGCATGGGCAAGCGCCGCTGGCGCAAGCATGTCGATGCCGTCGTCGGCATCCTGCGCGCCGCGCTGCTTCCCGATGATGTCGTGATCGGCGGAGGCAACGTCAAGAGCCTCAAGGAACTGCCTGAGGGTTGCCGAGCCGGCGACAACGCGAACGCATTCATCGGCGGATTCAGGCTGTGGGAGCCCGAGTGGTCGAGTTCCGTCGAGCTGTACCACTCGCGCTAGCGGCCGGCATTCCTGCGCTCGTGGCCTCACGGGCCGCGCATGCGCAGTCGCCGGATAGCCCGACCTTCTACAACCAGGCCCTGCCCTTCCTGCACCGGGACATGGCGATCACGCGCGCACGCGCCGGCATCGACGTGATGCCGGGCATCCAGCCGCTCTTCGGCAGCGGTCCGCGCGAGGCGTATGACTTCAGCCTGTGGGCGCCGCAGCGCCATCCGGTGGCGACCCCAGATCCGATGTCGCTCATCGGATTCGATCCCTTCGAGATGCCGCTGACACCCGGCCGCAACATTGAGCAGTGGGCGAAGTCGCAGCTCGCGCTGCGCATGGACCTCTATGACGTCGTCGTGTACCAGGCATCGACCTACGCACAGCCGGGATACGGCTATACCAGCGGCATCAACCGCCTCAACATCCGTGGCGACCTGAAGCTGTGGGACTTCGGCGGCGGCGCCGTCGGCCGCTTCACGGCGCAGTACCGCTACGCCACCCAGTTTCCAAATGACGTGTCGGAGAGCACGAAGGTCGGCACCGACATCTCGCTCAACAGCGACTGGACGGGCTTCGAGAACCGGATCGCGCGCTTCAAGTACGAGCAGGGATTCTTCGACAACAACCTGACCTTCGTGGTCGGCAAGATCAATCCCAACGACTACCTGCTCAACATCGAGTTCGCCAGCGATGAGACGTCGCAGTTCCTCGCGTCGATCTTCGACGGCACTGACGTGCCGGCATCAGGCTTCGAGGGCTACATGCTGGGCACCGGCCTGCTGTTCACGCCGATGCCCGGCATCTACCTCAATGCGATCGCCACCAATCCCGCGACGAACCAGGCTGCGGACCTCGGCCTCAACTACCTCGACAGCGGACTGTGGTGGTTCGGCGCCGAGCTTGGCCTCATCACCGCATTCACCGACGAGTCGCTGCCGGGCAACATCGCCGTCGGGTTCAACACGACGAACGCCAGCTACACATCGACGTCATCAGCGAACGCAGTGGACGGTTCGGGCTTCTGGCTCTACGGCTCTCAGTACCTGACGACCGATCTCGGCGTCTTTGCGCAGATCGGGTACACCGATCCGTCGGTCGCGCTGTACAGCCAGGAAGCGACTGCGGGCATCTCGCTCGAAAACTGCTTCGGGCGGAAGAACGACGGGTTCGGTGCAGCCATCGGGTTCTCCGTCGCGCCGCAGGCTGACCTCGGCACACAGATGACGTTCGAGACCTACTACAGGATGCAGGTGACGGCATCGCTGCAGGTCACCGCAGACATCCAGGTCATCGAGCATCCGGTGCAGCCACTGCAGGGCACATCATCGGACCAGACTATGGTCGTGTTCGGCATCCGCGCGCTGGTGCGCTTCTAGCTCGGGTGGTCAACGCGGCGGGGCGAGCCTCGGCTCGTGCAGCTGCGCCTTTGCGGCACGCGAGTACACGGCGCTCGTGGCCACCAGCAGCAGGCCGATCGCAAGCAGCGCGATCACACGCCAGATGGTGCCTGCGCTGGCCATGTCCAGCAGCAGCACCTTGATCGCCACCGCCCCGAGCAGCGCCAGGCCAGTCCACCGCATCGCACGCGCCTGCCGGCGGAACCCATGCACCACGAATCCGACTCCCGCGATCGCAAGCCACACGCTGAGCGCGGACTGCTGGATCACCTCAGTGGTCGCGAAGGGCGGACTGACCCGAGGATCGAAGAGCCTCAGGACCATGGCTCCTGAGCCCACCAGGAATGCGGCTGCGGCCACCGCGCCGAGCGAGCGAAGGGCGAACGCGCGTCCAGCGCATGTGCCCTTCAGCAGAAGCCCGCACAGCGCAAAGACGGCCAGCGCGGCGTTGGCTGGCGCGAGAAGCCAGTGGTTCAGCCAGGTGGCGCCCGCAACCGGATGCAGCGCGTCGGCCACGATCGCGAAGAGCGCGACGGCGACCGAGAGCGCTGTCGCCACCAGGCCCAGCCCCTCGGACTGCTCCAGCCTAGCGCGGTGGGCGCTGAACGCGCCGAGCGCCGCGACAGCCGCAACTGCAGTGCACGACCAGATGGTGGCGCGCATCACATCGGCAGCTGTCCGCCCGGCAAGCTGCTCAATGAGCAGCAGTGTGGCGAGCGCCGCCAGGGCGAATCCGAATCCGAGTGCCGTAGGGACGTCACGGAAGCGCTCGTCCCTGAATCGCTGGCCGAGCAGCAGGTAGCTGCCCACCACGAGGGCCGCGGCAACCGCCCCGCCCTCAGGCCGCACCGACTCCGTGCCGTAGTGCGTCGCCACACGCGCCATCGTCGCCGCGAACCATCCCAGGGAGGCGATGATCGATCCCATCAAGGCGATGAGCTTGATC
>VERO01000382.1 GCA_018882625.1 Phycisphaerales bacterium
ACTCGCGGGCGGCGCGGGCCCGGAAGAACGCGTCGAACTGCGCCTGGCTCGCGCCGAGCGACGGCGCCACCGGCATCGGCGGCTGCGATCCCACGACGACAAAGTCGAGGTCGCCCGTGATCGACTCGCTGGCGACCACCTCGCCGCCCCACTCCGCGATCTTGCCTCGGATGTAGTCGGCTTCCGTGTCGGAGACCGCACCATCCGAGTCCACGTCGAACTTACCGTGCACGAGGAACTTGTAGCGGTAGTCGGGGCTGTACACGGCATTGGCGATCACGTCCTCGCGCACCACAGGCCGGCCGGGCCGCTGGCGCGTGATGCGGGCCACGCTGGTCGTCTCGCCCACGCGCACGATCTCGATGCTCGCCTTGCCGGCGGTCTGCCGCTGCGTCTTGGGGTCAAACTGGATCGCGGCCGCGTCGTCGTACACCTCGAAGGTCATGCCAGGCCGCACGCGGTCCTTGGAGCCGAGCGAGATGTAGACGCGGTCGCTGGAGGTCGATGCGTCGACGATCCGGCCGTCGACGAGCAGCGACGCGTCCTTGGGCTTCACCCGGAACTGGTCGACCTGCTTCTGCAGCTCGGCGGCGCGCGTGCGCAGCACCGACACCTCCTGGTTGGCCGCATCGATCTGCTGCTGGAGCTCGCTGAACCGGTTCTTGTAGTCGCTCTCGAGCTCCTCGCGCGCCGTGGCGTACTCCTGCTTGACCTCGTCGATCTCCACCTGATGGCGGTCTCCGGCCTGCTTGTAGGGCTCGACGCTCGCGCGGATCTCGTCGATCTCGCGCTTGGACGCATCCACCTGGGCCTGGGCCTGCGCCTTGGCGAGCTCCACGGCGCGCTCCGCGGCGGTCACCGACGCGCGCATCCCCTCGGCCTCATCCGACTTGGCCCGGAGCTGGCGGCGCGCATCGTCGATCGCCGCGCGCACTGTCTGGCCCTCGGCAAGCGCCAGGGCGGACCGCAGGGCCGGCGCATCGGCGCTGGGATCTCCCGCGACGAGCGCAGACAGCTGTCCCTTCTGGTCCATGAGGTACTCGACGAGCGTCTTGCCGTCAGTCCTCGCCGCAGCCATGAGCTTGCCGAACTCCTCGCGGTTGAGCTGCTCGCTGGTGGCCACGCGTGCCAGGTCCTCCTGCGCGCGGCGCGCATCCTGCTCGGCCTTGTCCATCGCGCTGTAGAAGTAGATGGCGGCGACTGCAGACAGCACCGTCAGGACGACGAAGGTGACGAGGGCTGCGATGATGCCGGTGCCGGCCGATCTGGACGCCATGAGTGCTCCTGCGGGACGCCGCTGGGGGGACTTGGGGGGTCGTATGGGCCGCGAGGCCGGTTCCGACCCGGGAACCGCGTATCGTCGGCTCTGGAGGGGGTCCGCGTCAAGCGGGCCAGGCCGGCCGGGCGCCATTTCGGGACCCCTCGGACGGTCCACTTGCGCCCGGGCACCGTTTGTGGGACGATTGTCCTTCCGAATTCGAGGATCACACACGTGCCAAACACCGCATCCGCCAAGAAGCGAGTCCGTCAGTCCGCCTCCCGCAACGCCCGCAACCGGTGGCGGTCAGGCAACGTGAAGGAGGCCATCAATGCCTTCCACAAGGCGGCGCAGGCCGGCGACGCCACGTCCGCCGAGACCGAGCTGCGCAAGGTGTCGAAGCTTGTGGACCGGTACGCGACCACAAGCACGATGCACCGCAACACGGCGGCTCGCCGCAAGAGCCGGCTTGCAAAGCGCCTCAACAAGTTGCGCGGGACCGGCTCAGGCAAGAAGGCCTGAGCATGGCGACGCCGCGCCGCGGCGCGGCCGGGACACCGACGTCCTCGCGCCGACGGGCCGAGGCTGCAGAGACATACTGGGACCGGTCGAACCAGCCGCTTGAGATTCTCGCGCTGGTCGCTCCGCTTGTGGCGATCTACGAGATCGGGCTGGTGTGGGCGTTGCGCGCGGACCGCGGCACCATCACCAACCGGGCCCATGA
>VERO01000085.1 GCA_018882625.1 Phycisphaerales bacterium
GACGGTGGATCATGCGCAGCGGCATCTTCGGGAATCCTCGCGCTGTGGGGCGGTCAGCGCGAGCGCGCTGGCGGAGCGTCGAGTATACGGCTCCAAAAAGCAGACCGGCCGCGCCCTTTTCGGTTCGCGGCCAGTCTCCCTTGTTCCCTCGTGCACTCCTAACTACGGTGCTGCTTCGGTTGTGCGCTGTGTGCTCAGGAGTTTGAAACTGAGATTCAGCGTCAGACCAAGCCCTTTTCCTCTTGCTCCGAATTGGTTTCTGGAAGTCCCTTTTCCAACCAGCTACCAAAGCTCGAAACAGCACTCACGAGATTGAGCCCTCGTCTGTCCCTACCAGAAGGGGGCTCACGCGTATCTTCGCATCCGGACGCCCAAGTGTTCCATGCTCGATCCACATTTTCTCAAGTTTTTTGCCCGCTGACTCCCGGTGTTTTGATGCGACACCGCGCGCAACCCCAGAATCAGCGATTGCACGCCATTCTTATTGGGCTTGCCTGCTGTGCTGCGCCTGCCTTAACGATTGACGCCGCATTGGCGGCACCCCAGGGCACCCCACCGCGCAAGGCGCAAGTGAGCTGGTGGGAGCGCACCAAGTCGGCGCGGGCACCGCTTCCGGGTTCTCGGAGGGTCTACCGCAGCGACGCGACACGCGCGCAGGTGCAGGCTGTCGCGGAGGAGATCGCCGCTGGCGTCGATGACGCGACCGCGCTGCTGGGTCCGCTCAGGCCGAGGTCGCAGGACCCGCTGCATGGACTCGTGTTTGTGCTCCGCGATGACTTCCTCGACACGCTCCGAGTGCATTTCGCCGTGAACGGAGCGGCTCCGGGGCATGCGTTTGCGTCCCCCATCGGCCGCGGCATCGCCTGCGTGATCGAGGATGTCCCGCCTCAGGAGGTCTCTCGTGCGCTGCGGGTTGCGGCGGTCGACGAGGCGTGCGCGGTGGCGATGGGCGCGGAGCTCGCGCCGTGGCTCGTTGCAGGTGCAGCAGATGCGGTCGCGCGTCGGGCGGGTGTGCCGCTCGGATCGGCACCGATGGCCGCGGGGCAGGCGGCGGTCGATGCGGTTCGGGACGCCACCGGCCGCACATCCGCAGCAGTCATTGCCCGCGAGGTGCTGGGGCGCTCGGTCGGGGAATACGCGGCACAGGCTTCAGTGCGCGAGGGCATCCAGCACGAGTTCGCGGCGTCTCTCGTGCGCTTCGTGGCATCGCTCGATCGGTCGGATGGCGGCACGCGGATTCAAAGGCTCGCGCGCGCACTCAACGACGGCACCGAGCCTTTGACTGCCGCAGCCGACATCATCGGCCTCCGGACGGAGCGCGACTGTAGTGCGTTCGGTGACGCATGGCAGCGGTTCGCTGCGCAGGAGCGAGCAGATGCCAGGCAGACTGCATTCGAGCGGCTGGCGTTCCTTGCGGAGGGATTGCGCGTGGTGCGGGCCGATGGCGAGGAGCCCGAGGACTTTCCGGCGCTGGCGAGGAGCCTCGCGGACCGGAACTTCACATGGCCGCGCGTGGCGCGTCCCGGATGGTCGGTCGTGAAGGCATCGGTGCCCGAGTCGTTCGCGGTGCCGGGCGGAGTGTGGCCGCCGGCGCCAGCGCAGGAGGGCGCGCGCGTGGCGCCCGGGCCGAGGTTCGTGCTCGAGCGCGCGCCGGGCGAGCGCTCGAGCGTGGCGACCGAGGGACTCGATGGCGGCGACATGCGCATCGAGTGGCTCGCCACCCGCCCGGACACGGAGGCGCCGCTCGTGTGGCAGATTGTGCGCAGGGAGGGACCGCCGCAGCCGCCGCGGCGGCCGCAGGCGCCGCCTCCGTGAGCGCGGCCCGAGTGGACTCGCGTTCCTGACTGTTCGCGGCCCCTGGTGCGCATCGCCGCGCCCATCGAGACCGGACTCGCGCAGCTCTGCTACCGTGACTCTCATGAGTCTGGGAAAGCACGTTCCTCATGTCGATGCGGATCCGGGCATGCGCCTGCGCAACCTGATGGAGCGCGGCACGGTGGTGGTACCTGGCGCATTCAACGCGCTCGTGGCGAGAGCGGTCGCGCGGGCGGGCTTCGAGGCGTGCTACGTGTCAGGTGGCGCGACGGCGAACGTCGCGGGCTACCCCGACATCGGTCTGCTCACGATGACTGAGGTGTGCCGCACGATCCGCGAGATCTCAGATGCGAGCGGTCTGCCGGTGATCGCGGACGCCGACACCGGGTACGGCGAGGTGGAGAGCGCGGTGCGCACGGTGGTGGAGTATGCGCGCGCAGGCGCCGCCGCCCTCCACGTGGAGGACCAGGTGTTCCCGAAGCGGTGCGGCCATCTCGACGGCAAGGATCTGGTGCCTGCGAACGCGATGGCGGACAAGGTGTCGGCGATGGCGCGGCACCGGCCATCGCCCGAGTTCGTGATCATCGCGCGCACCGATGCGCGGCACGTCACAGGCATGGACGACGCTGTGGCACGCGCGAACCTCTACCGCGAGGCGGGCGCGGACGTGATCTTCCCCGAGGGACTGCATGACGAGGCCGAGTTCGCCGAGTTCGCGCGCCGTAGCCCCGGTCACCTGCTCGCGAACATGACCGAGTTCGGCAAGACGCGCCACATCACGTCGGTGAGGCTTGGCGAGCTTGGGTACCGCATCGTGATCTATCCGCTGTCGCTGATGCGGCTCGCGATGCGCGCAGTGGAGGACGGCCTCGCGGACCTCAAGCGCACGGACTCGATGGAGTCGTCGCTGCCGCGCATGCAGACTCGCGCGGAGCTCTACGAGCTGCTGCGCTACACGCCCGGACAGCAGTGGGATTTCCCGGCAGGCCGGTAAGTTAGGGTGGGCAGCGGCGCGCCAAGCGCGCGGCGCGATGTCTCGCGCGGCGCCCGCGTCGCGCGGTCCGTTCGCACGCTCACTTGGAGGGGCGGACTCGCCTGAAGATGTAGGCGCCCTTCGTGGATCCCCACACCTGCGTGCCCGCGGCGTCGTAGCCACGGTCCCAGGTGACGAGCTCGTCGGCCGACAGCGTCACGTCGCTCATGGTGTAGGTCGCGCCCTGGTAGTTGGTCGCGCACTCGCCGGTGAGCGTCGCGCCAGTGAACGATCCGCCCTTCTGGCGCGTCAGGTGGACCGTGCAACCGGCGCGCGGCTGGAGCAGTGCGGGTTCGAGATCGTCGAGCGGCTTGGGAGCCTTCCAGGCGCCCGCATGCACGAGCGGATCGCCGGCAAGCTCGAAGATGCGGCTCTCGGTGGTGCCGTCGGGCGCGGTGACCATCTGGTACACGCGCTGGCGGTACGGGCGGTCCGTGGCCGATGCCATCGCCTGCTCGACGTACATCCACATGCCGTCGGTGCGGTCGGTCCAGATGGGCCGGATGTGGATGACGATGTCCCTGAAGTCCTTGTCCTTGGCGGACTGCTCCGCGCTCGACCAGTCACCGACGAGCCACAGGGCGGCCTGCCGCGTATCGGCCGATGGGGCGTTCGGCGCGGGTGCCTGGATGCCGCGTTCGGTGCCGCAGCCGATCGCAAGGACTGCCGGCAATGCCGCGGCGAGGGCGGCCTGAAGCATTCTGTGGAGCATTCGCGCATTGTCGGTCGGAGGTGCCGATCGCGCTACCATTAGCGATCCCCTGAATTCCTAGGAGACTCGTCATGGCAACCGCATCTGCCCCCACCCCATCGTCCTCCAAGCCCGTCGATACCCGCGGCCTTGCCGGCCAGACGGTGGGCGAGACCTCCGTGTGCGCCGTCAACCAGACCCAGCTCATCTACCGCGGCTACGAGATCGCCGACCTCGCCGCGAACGCGTCCTTCGAGGAGGTTGCCTTCCTGCTCCTCATCGGCCACAAGCCCAGCGCCACGGAGCTTGCCGCCTTCAAGTCGGAAGTCGCTGCGATGCGGCCCATCCCCGCGAGCGTGCGCGATGCGGTCGTGCGCGTGTGCAGGGAGTCGCCGAAGGCGCACCCGATGAGCATCCTGCGCACCGGCGTGTCGCTGCTCTCGCACCTCGATCCCGAGTGCGAGGACAACTCGCCCGCCGCCGAGCTGCGGAAGGCCAAGCGGCTGCTCGCCCAGATCCCGACCGTGATCGGCGTGTGCCAGCGCACGCTTGACGGCCAGGCGCCGGTCGAGCCCGATGCGAGCCTGTCGCATGCCGCGAACCTGATGTGGTGCATGAGCGGCAAGAGGCCCGATGAGCTGGCTGCGCGCATCATGGACGTGTCGCTGATCCTCTACGCGGAGCACGACTTCAACGCGAGCACCTTCTCCTGCCGCGTGATCGCGAGCACCGAGACGGACATGCACAGCGCGGTGTGCGGCGGCATCGGCGCGCTCAAGGGCCCGCTGCACGGTGGCGCCAACGAGCAGGCGATGGAGATGCTCAAGGACATCGACCGCGACTGCGCGGGCGGCGCGATGAGCGTCGAGGCGTGGATGAAGCGCGCCTTCGCCGAGAAGCGCAAGCTGATGGGCTTCGGCCACCGCGTCTACAAGAACGGCGACCACCGCGCGGGCATCCTGAGGCGCGAGGGACTCAAGCTCGCCGAGAAGCTCGGTCCGAGCGCCAAGAAGTGGTTCGACCTCGGCGACGAGGTGCAGGCGATCATGCTGCGCGACAAGAACATCCATCCGAACGTGGACTTCCCCTGCGGCATGACCTACTTCATCATGGGCATCCCCGTGCCGCAGTACACGCCGATCTTCGTGGCGAGCCGCATCACCGGATGGTGCGCGCACATCATGGAGCAGCACGCGAACAACCGGATCATCCGGCCGCTCGCGGACTACACCGGCCCGACGGACCTGCACTGGAAGGGCTGATGCCGCGCGGGCGCAGTGCCTGCGTTGCCCGGCCGACTACAGGCGCTCCCGTGGTGCTGCCTCGCACGAGGCCTTGATCGCGTCGAGGTCGCCTTGGAGCGCCTTGGCCACGGCCTTGCGCATCAGCGGGCCCATCACCGTGCCGATCACCCTAGCCATGATCGTGAGCGGCGTGGCGCTGAAGGCGAAGGAGAGGACGCATCCGTCGCGCGAGGGCTCCACTCGGAGCGTGCAGCGGTAGTCGGATCCGTGGCTCTGCGCGTTCGTCACGTACTCGAGGGGCGGGCGCCACTCGGTGATCTCCATCACCTCTGTGGCTTCCTTGCCGAACATGACGCGCGTCTCGCGCCAGCGCACGCCGAGCCCATGCCGCTTCGCGGACAGGATCTCGATGCGCCTGATCGCAGGGATGCGCTCGGCGGCACGCTCGATGTCAGTGATGCGGTCCCACACGAGCTGCGGCGGGGCGGCGATGCGCGCGAATGCCGTGACTGGCCTCATGCGCCGCATGGTCTCGCGTGCGCCGGAACCTGTCGAGCTGGTGGTGCGCGCGTGGTCCGCGCGAGGGTCAGCGTGCTACCCTTCCCGCCCCATGTCCAGCGTCAAGACCATCGCCGTCATCGGAGCCGGGACCATGGGTTCCGGCATCGCCCTCACCGCCGCGCAGTCCGGCATCGGCGCCATCCAGGTGGATGTGAGCCAGGCGCAGCTGGACAAGGCCAAGGCGGGCCACACCAAGGGGCTCGCGCGCCTCGTGGAGAAGGGCAAGATCCAGCAGTCCGATGCCGATGCCGCGCTCAAGCGCATCTGCTACGTGACCGACATGGCCGAGGCCAAGTCCGCCGACTGGGCCGTGGAGGCCGCGAGCGAGAACCCGCAGCTGAAGGCGAAGCTCTTCGCGATGATGCGTGAGGTGTTCCCCGGGGGCGCCGTGCTCGCCACCAACACATCGAGCATCTCGATCACGCAGATCGCTGCGGCCGTCGGCGACGATGCCCATCGCGTGATCGGCATGCACTTCTTCAACCCGGTGCCGGTCATGAAGCTTGTGGAGGTGATCCGCGGCCTGGCGACCAGCGACGAGACCGTGCAGCGCACGATTGATCTCGCCAAGGCGATGGGCAAGACGCCCGTGCCCGCGAACGACCGCGCCGGTTTCGTGTCCAACCGCGTGCTGATGCCGATGATCAACGAGGCGTTCGAGGCGTGGATGCACGGCGTTGCGCAGCCCGAGCACATCGACGAGATCATGAAGCTCGGCTGCAACCACCCGATGGGTCCGCTGCGCCTGGCCGACTTCATCGGCCTCGACGTCTGCCACGACATCATGATGGTGCTCTACCGCGAGCTCGGGAACCCCAAGTACTTCCCGAACCCGAAGCTGCGCGAGCTGGTGACGGCTGGGCGGCTCGGCGACAAGACCGGGCGCGGCGTGTACGACTACTCGTCGCCACGCGCGGGCTGAGCCAGCGCGCCGCGGGGCGCTGATGCGGCGGGCGCCGTGAGCGCCTCGGCGCGTGACGCGGCTGCCGCCGTCGCGACCGCCACGCGCTCTGCGCGCGCCGGCGTGATCGCGCGCACGATGCCCATCGCCTTCAGCGCGCGGATCTCCCAGTAGGTGAGGTCGAACTCCCACCAGCGCTGCTGCACCGAGCACGCTGCAGGGTCAGCGTGATGGTTGTTGTGCCAGCCTTCACCCGCGGCAAGCAGCGCCACGAGCCAGTTGTTGCGGCTGTTCTCTCCGGTGTCGTCGTGGTTGCGGTAGCCGAAGAGGTGCGTCAGGGAGTTCACGCTCCAGGTGATGTGCCACACGAGCACGGTGCGCACGAGCACGCCCCAGACGACCATGCTTGCGGCCATCATCCAGGCGTCGCCCACAGGACCCGTCAGCGCGCCGATCGCCCAGCCTGCAGCCGCAAAGAGCAGGATCTGCAGGGCGTAGATCGCCAAGGGGCTCCAGGGCCTCTTCTCGAGCGACATGTACCAGCGGTCACGCAGCACGTCGCGTGCGAACCGGTCGTAGCTCGGCAGGCCGTGAAGGTCGCGGTTGACGAGCATCAGCCACCCCATGTGGCCCCACGCGAAGGTGACGAGCGGGCTGTGCGGGTCGTCCTCCTCGTCGCTGTGCGCGTGGTGCATGCGGTGCGTGGCGACCCACCGCGCGGGGGTGTCTTCCATGCAGCACAGGGCCATCAGCACGAGTCCATGCTCAAACCAGCGCGGCACGTCGAAGCTGCGGTGCGCGAGCAGGCGGTGGTAGCCCATCGTGATCGCCTGGCCGAAGATGTGCACACCGAGCAGACACATGACGAGCCCCGTCCACGAGAAGAGCGCGGGCACGAATGCCAACAGCGCCAGCAGGTGAATCGAGGCGATCGGAAGCGCGTAACGCCAGAACAGGACCACCGGCTGGGTGGCTCGAGGGGCGGGGATGGATGCGTGGCGAGTGATGCGCTGTCTCACAGGCGGAGCGGCCTCCGCAGCTGCATCCCTGCAGCTGTGGTGGAGGCTATGGCCTCAGCGGGCTTCCGAGGGGCTCACGCTTGGAATTATTGACATTTCATGGTGGGAACCGCGAATTCCCGACTACAGTGTTTGATTCGGTTCGTCGGCACGCGCGTGGCGCGAGCAACGCGCCATCACCAGACCGGCCGCCCATGGCGCCCGGCGGAGTCTCTCTCTCAATGTCGTTTGCCGACCTGTCTCTGTCCGCTTCCCTGATTCGCGCCCTCGCTGACGAGGGCTACACCACACCGACGCCGATCCAGGCCAAGGCCATCCCGCATGCCGCCGGCGGCCGCGACCTGCTCGGTTGCGCCCAGACCGGCACCGGCAAGACCGCAGCGTTTGCGCTTCCCGTGCTGCACCGCCTCGAGTCGATGGGTGCCCCAGCGCGTAACCCGCGCGCACTGATCCTGTCCCCAACCCGTGAGCTCGCGACGCAGATCGCGGACAGCCTGCGCGCGTACGGACGCCACCTGCCGCTGCGCACCGAAGTCGTCTTCGGCGGCGTGAGCCAGTACCACCAGGAGCGCGCGCTGCGCCGCGGCTGCGACATCCTCGTCGCCACGCCCGGTCGCCTCATCGACCTCATGGAGCAGGGCGTGCTGACGCTGAAGGACGTGCGCATCCTCGTGCTCGACGAGGCCGACCGGATGCTCGACATGGGCTTCATCCAGCCGATCCGCAGGATTGCCAAGTCCGTGCCTGCAACGCGGCAGACGCTGCTCTTCTCGGCGACGATGCCCAAGGAAGTGGCGCACCTGGCGGAGAGCCTGTTGCGCGATCCGGTGCGTGTCGCGGTGGCGCCTGTCGCATCTGCAGCACCGAAGATCGAGCAGCGCATCATCCGCTGCGACCGCGAGGCCAAGCAGGGCACGCTGCATGCGCTGCTGCGCGATCCGACCGTGACGCGCACGCTCGTCTTCACGCGCACCAAGCATGGCGCCGACAAGGTCGTGCGCAGGCTCGAGGGCGCGGGAATCTCCGCAGCGGCGATCCACGGCAACAAGGCGCAGAACCAGCGCATTCGTGCGCTCGACGCGTTCCGCTCGGGTGCGGTGCGCGTGCTCGTGGCGACCGATGTCGCGGCCCGCGGCATCGATGTCGATGGCGTGTCCCATGTGGTCAACTTCGATGTGCCTGTCGAGCCCGAGGCCTATGTGCACCGCATCGGACGCACCGGCCGCGCGGGCGCGACCGGCATCTCGATCACGCTCTGCGGGAAGGACGAGACGGGCCTGATGCGCGCGATCGAGAAGCTCATCGG
>VERO01000383.1 GCA_018882625.1 Phycisphaerales bacterium
TGCAGCGCGCTGGTCGTGCTGGTCAACGACCCCGCGGCCAACCTGTCAAAGGTGGATGCGGCCACGTGGACCAGGCTTCTTGCCGGTCCCGAGTGGAACCTGGTGCAGCAGGCGCTCTCGCAGAAGCTCAGCGTCGACCAGGTCAGCAGCTTCTCGCCGAAGGTCGCGGAGAACCTCGCGGCCACAGCCATCGTGGCCGTGTCGCTCAGCCTGATCGGGATGCTGCTGTACATCTGGCTGCGCTTCAACAGCCTGCGCTACTCCGTCGCCACGGTGGTCGCGCTGGTGTTCAACCTGTGCTGCTGCCTCGGCGCGCTCGCGCTGTCCCTGCGCTTCACGGGCTCGGCATTCGGGCGCTCCACCTACATCGAGGACTTCAGGATCGACCTGAACGTCATCTCGGGCCTGCTTGCGATCATCGGCTACTCGCTCAACGACACGGTCGTGATCCTCGACCGCATCCGAGAGAACAAGGGCAAGCTGCTCTACGCGGGATACAGGACCGTCAACGACAGCATCAACCAGACCTTCAGCCGCACGCTCCTCACGGGCGGCACCGTGCTGATCACTGCAGGCATCCTCTTCTTCTACGGAGGCTCGGGGATCCGTCCCTTCGCCTTCACGTTCATCGTCGGACTGATTGCCGGAACGGCCAGCTCCGTTGTGGTTGCAGCGCCACTGACCTACGTCAGGCGCGAGGACCGCAGCGAGGCGCGCCGTGCGGGATCCGTCGACGCCGCATCGGAACCCGCACCCGATCCGGCGTAACACGCTCGTTTCAACTCACCAGGACATGGAGGTCCAACTATGAATCGCGGAGCCAAGATTGTCATCGTCGCCGTCGTGGCGCTGTTCGCGCTCACCGGCATCTACTACGCCTTCAGCTCGCCCAAGTCGCGCACGACGGCATCGCGCGACACCGACGCCGGACGCGCCGACACGGCAGCGGGGCGCATCAGCGACCCGATCGCGCCCGGCGCGTCTGTGCCGCAGGTGCTCACCATGGGGCCTGCATCGGCGACAGCGCCCGCCGGGGCGGGACTCACGCCTCCTCCCGACGCGGCCTTCGCAAGGCCCGGCGCCGGACCCGGCATGCCAGCCGGATCGGGCATGGGTGGGCCCGGAGGCACAGCCTCGTCCACGGGTCCGAGCTCGACATCCACGGCACTCGGCAACCCGTCCGCCGCGCCCGCGGGCAGCGCCCCCAACTCCCTCGCGCCAGTCATCGCGCCACCGACCGGGGCTGGCGCATCGGGCGCGACCGCAGGTTCGCCGCGCATCCTTCCGCCGGAGCGCACGGTCACCGCGACGCCGGGTCCGGGCACAACCGGCTCCGCCCCTTCGATCAATGCGCCGGCTGTGACTCCGGCTCCAGCGGCGTCGCCCAAGCCATCGGCGGTGTCCGCGGCAACGCCAGGCACCACGAGCTAAACGATCAAGGCCGGCGACACCTTCAGCACGATCGCGGGTGACCTCTACAAGGACACGCGCAAGTGGACGGTCATCGCCAAGGCCAACCCCGGAGTCGATCCATCGAGGCTCAAGGTCGGTCAGGTGATCAAGGTGCCGACCGACGGTGCGATGGCGCGGCAGGCCACCACGGTGCCCGAGCGCGCGAGCGCCTCGTCCCGCCCCACGGGCGCGACCCACACCGTCGCCAGCGGAGAGACGCTGTCGGCCATCGCCGAGCGCTACCTCGGAAGCAAGGGCGCATGGAAGAGGCTCTACGAGGCCAACAAGGATGCGATCGGCAGCGATCCCGCCAAGCTCAAGGTCGGAATGAAGCTCGTCATCCCGGCAAGCTGACCTGCGTCACGACATCCTGATGCGCGTGCCCGCGCCTCCCGTGCCACGACCACACGCGTCGGCGCGGGAGGCGCGGTGCCTTCGGGAGGATCGCGGACTGTCCAGCGGACGGCCGTCCTCGGCCTGCGGCGCGGATACGGCAGCGGCACTCACGCCATTCCGGCGA
>VERO01000086.1 GCA_018882625.1 Phycisphaerales bacterium
TCTGCGGACGCGGTCGCAGAGGCTCTGGGGCGCATCGGCTACCGGTACGTGCGCGCGAACCCCAACGCATCCACGCTTCAGTTCGACCGGCCCGGCATGACCCTTGACTTCGGCGGCATCGGCAAGGGCATCGCATCGTCGGCGGCACTCGCGGCTGCACGGCGCGCTGGCTGCGACAGGACGCTGGTTGCCGTGAGCGGAGACGTCGCGGCCGGCGCACCGCCCCGGGGGCGGGACGGATGGCAGGTGGCGATCGAGTCTGGCCTGGGATCGCTCGAACCGTGCGTCGTGTGGCTTCGCGAGTCAGCGCTCTCGACGAGCGGCGATGCCGAGCAGGTGCTGGTGCACGGGGGCCAGCGCCACTCGCACATCGTGGATCCGCGCACCGGACGGGCGGTGAACCACTCCATCGCCCCGACGGTCTGGAGCACCGATCCGGCGGTGGCCGATGCCGCCGCCACATCGCTCTCGGTGCTTGGCGTGCGCGAGATGGACGCGCTGTGCGAGCGCCTGCGCGCCAGCGGCGTGCAGGTCGAGATGCGGGTGGCCTACCGCGAGACGCCGGATGGACCTGTGCTGGTGCGCGCCACGCGCGGCTTCCCGGCTTGCATGGACTCGGTCGATCGGGGCCGCGAGCCGTCCGCGCCAGAGCAGCCGCCTGAGTCGACGCCGCCAGCGCCAGCCTCCGCAGGACGCTAGGACCCGCTGGGCTGCGGAGGCGCCACGCCAGGCTTGGGCACTGGCGGCACTGGCCTCGGCGAGGGGCTCCAATCGGCGGGAAGCATCGACTCGTCCGAGTCGCGCGCGTCCTCCCACGTCACCTTCAGGCCTGTGTAGGCGGCCATGCGCCCCATGATCGCCATCAGGCAGCTGTTGGCCATCCACGCGCCATCGTTGATCGGGCGGCCTGCGCGAATCGACCGGAAGAGCTCGTCGTGCTCGACCTGGTACATGTTCGGGACCTCGGCATCGGAGGACCACGACCACACCGGATTGCCCTTGGGGTTGCGGATCCACAGCGTCGGACCCCACCCGTTGATGAACGCGTACCCGCGCGAGAGCGTGATGTGGTCGGTGTTGTCGTTGAAGCAGTTGGGCTGCTGCCGGCACATCAGCGTGTTGCGCGGGCCGTCGGCATACTCGTACAGGATCGCGAAGTTGTCGTAGACGTCGCCGCGCTCGGGGACCTCCTCGCGCGTGAAGCGGCTGCCCACGCCGTAGCACGACACCGGCATGCGACCGCCCATCGCCCACGCCATCTTGTCGACGGAGTGCACGGCCTGCTCGACGATGTGGTCACCGGAGAGCCAGGTGAAGTGCTGCCAGTTGCGCAGCTGGAGGTCCAGGTCGCTCCACTCGGGCTTTCGGGTGCGCACGCCCAGCGGCGACGTGAGGTACGTGCACTCCACGCCGATCACGTCGCCCGCGCGTCCGGAGAGGATCTCGCCGAACAGCGCGCGCTCAGGCGACGAGTAGCGCCAGCAGAAGCCCGACACGAGCGCCAGCCGCCTCTCGCGGGCGATGCGCGCGCTCTCCATCACCGAGCGGTATCCCGGCCCATCGACGCACATCGGCTTCTCGCAGAACACATGCCGGCCCGCCGCAACCGCCTTGGCCAGCTGCGCGGGCCGGAAGACCGGCGGCGAGCAGAGGAGCACCACATCCACCTCGGCGAGCAGCCGATCGGCGACATCGATGCCCGCGAACTGACGGTCCTTGGGCACCTGCACCCGGTCCTTCGCCGTGTGCTGCATGAGGCCTTCAAGGCAGGAATCGATCCTGTCCTGGAACGCGTCGGCAAGCGCCCAGATGACGACGCCAGGGTCCGCGTCGAGCGCCTGCGCGGCCGCGCCGGTGCCTCGGCCTCCGCATCCGATGAGTCCGACGCGGATGCGGTCGGGCGCCGACAGGGAACCGAACACCCGAGGGACGGCACCGAGGCCAAGCGCACCCGCGGCGACTGCCGGAGCTGCCGACCCGATGAACTCTCGCCGGCTGTGACCTGCGGACTCTGCGCTCATGGCGCCCTCTGGGAACTCTGCGCACTCGCGGCGGCCGATGCGCGGCCCGCATCCGCGGCCGTGGGTGCACTGCCGGCCGCGGGACTGGGCACATCGCACACGATGCGCATCCCAACATGCGGCGCGTCGGCGAGCCACCACACGCTCTTGGGGAACTGCGGATCGCTGCGATTCCAGTGCGGCGTGTCGCGCTGCATCGCGCCGCATCCGGACTTCTCCGCGCTGTCCCGGTACGAGCCGCCGAGCACGACTCCCGTGCCGTCGTCCGCCACGCACCACTCGGCGACATTGCCGCACAGGTCATGCAGGCCGAGCGCATCCGCCTTCGCGGAACCGACCTTGCGCGTCGTGCCACCTGAGTTGGACGCGATCCACGCCCGCTCGTGGAGCGGCACCGATCTGCGCTCAGCCTCTGCGCACAGCCTCGTCCACTCGGCCACCGTCGGAAGCCGGAACGTGCGGCCGGTCCTGATCGAAAGCCACTCGCAGAACGCCTTCGCGCCCCTGAAGCTCATCGAGATCGCCGGCCATCCAGCGTGGCCAAAGCCGCGGTCCACCGAGATGTAGGGTTTGGTCGGGCGCGTCACCGCATCGGCCTTGGACGCCGCGGAGGCGTCGCCGGCCGTGCCCGCATCCTTGGCGCCCGTGGCGCGCTCGGATCCGCCACCGGCCGCATCGGCCGGCGCGGCAGGCTCGTCGAGGCCGTGCACGAAGCAGTCGTACACCTCCCACGGGATCTCGGTCGCGCTCACGTCCAGCGCGGGCGATGACCCGTCTGGCGGGGCCGGGATGCGCACCAGTTCGATCGAGAGTGCCGTGCCCGGGATCTCCACCCGTTCCCTGCCGGGAACGGATGCGCAGCACAGCGCCAGCGCCACGCCCAATCCGACGGTCATGCCGTCACGGGCTCCACTGCGCGAGAAGTGCGGTCAGGTCGGTCGCGGAGACGGCTCCATCGCCATCGATGTCGGCGCTGCCTCCAGTGCCCCACTGCCCGAGCAGGATCGTCAGGTCGAGCCCATTGACGCGCCCGTCCCCGTTGAGGTCTGCCGGCGAGCTCGCGTCGCACTCCTCGACGATCACGCGCACATCGTCCACCGCAGCCTCAACGAGGCTTGAGGTGCCGAGATCCCGCGCCAGGAACCGCAGCCGCATGTTGGCCGTCGGCAACACGAACTGCGACACCGGGAAGCGGCGCTCAACCCACTGGCCCTGGTTCTCGGTGACCAGCTCGAGCTGCGTCCATGTCAGGCCGTCGTCGTTCGAGATCTGCACCGGCATCGAGTCGTTGTTGGGGTTGCTTCCCAGGTTGTTCGAGTACCAGCGCCAGTACACGAGGATGGGATTGGGGAGACCGCTCATGTCGATGCGGGGCGACAGCAGCGTGGTCGTGCCGCCATCGACATCGGCGGTGCCCGCCGCCGCCCCTGGGGCCGCGTTGCCTGTCACCCAGCAGATCGTGCCCTGCGCCGTGACATCGTCCTCCGGCTGCGCCACGGTCCCCACAGGGTCGGCACGGACCCACCGTCCGCTTGATGCGCTGTCCGAGGTCAGCCCGCCGGTCCACCCGCGAACGGACTCGAAGTCGTCCTCGTAGATCCGGGTCTCGCCGAACCCGACAGGAACCTGCACGAGGCCTGCATTCGGATCGCGCACGACGTCGCCGTCAGCGAATCGCACCTCGATGCCGTAACTGACCAGCGATGGGCAGGCGAGCGGCGGGAACTGCGCGCGGTACACGGTGCCCGACATCGGGATCAGCGGCGTCGACTCCGTGCCCTGTCCGCGGTCGAAGACCAGCGCGGGGCTCCCCGGCGCAAGCGACGCGCCCGGCGCGAGCGTGACGCTCACGTCGAAACCGCCGCCGACCGGCGCAACCCGCTCAGGCCGGCCGCTCGGATAGGAGACCGTCGCGGGCGCGGGACCGAGCGTCCACACGAAGAGACCGCGGCTCATGTCGGCGCCGATCACGGTGCCGCTGGGGAAGTACGGGTAGCTCGTCCAGATCCCGGCGTAGTTCGCGGCATCAGCCTCGGGGTGCGTATCGAAGAAGGCGACGGGCACGGGAACTGCGGGATTGGTGGCCACGTCAAAGATGCGCAGGCCGCTCTGGTAGTTGGCGCAGAACATCAGCCCGTCGCGCACGTACAGGTTGTGGTCCACGCTCACGACACCCGGATCCGCGGTGCCGACCAGGGTGGGCGCGGAGAGGTTGCTGACGTCCACGATCCGCGTGCGCCCGTAGATCTGGAAGCCGCTCTCGTCGGTCTCGTCGTTGATGTACGCGTAGCGGCGGTCGTTGGTCAGCCACACCTGGTGGCAGTAGCCGGCCTGCGGGTACGTGAACCGCGAGATGTTCTGCAGCGCGGACTTGTTGGTGACATCGATGATGTCCATGCCGGTCTGCGTGAATCCCGTGCCGAGGCCGCCACACGCGAAGAAGATCTCCTTGCCTGCGTAGGGGCCCTCCGTGTAGGTGAACACGGCCCCGTCGTGCACGTAGCGGTCCGCCCACTGGCCCACGTACGCGGGTGATGCGGGATTGGGCTCGAGCGCGTAGATGCGGATGCCCACCCCGCTTCCGCCACCCATCCGGTACAGGTACCCCGACTGCTCGTTGATGATCATCGTGTGGGTGCTGGCCACGCCGCCATCCATGACCTGGGGCAGCTCCGTGACGACGCCATTGTCGATGTTGGCGAGGTCGAAGACCTGGATGCCGCCACCGCCTTCGCTCACCGCGTAGCACCAGGTGCGGTACGTCTTCACGTTGCGCCACAGGCTGTCGGTGGCGTTCGCAGGCCGCTGCCTGAACGCCACGAGGGTCGCGTTCACCGGCGAGGTGATCTCGACGAATGCGGTGCCGGTGTTGAGGCCGATGATCGCGTACTCGCGACCGGATGGGCTCACGTATCCCCAGCAGTCATTCCCGCTGGTGGCGAGCGCACCCGAGGTCGACAGCGTGTTGAGCGGGAACCACGACTTGAGCTGCACGCCCGAGGAGGAGAACTGCTCGGCGATGCCTCCATCGCCCTCGCGCCAGACCGGCGCGTAGACGGGCGGCTCCGAGTAGCCGCCCTTGGGATCGCCGTCATGCGCGTGCACGTGCAGCGCCAGCGCAGCGGCGGCCATCAATGCGAGGATGGAGGCGCACAGCCCGCGCGACCGCGCAGTCAATCCTTCTCTGACGGCCATCAGCATCTCCGAACAGTAGCGTAATCGCACGCGCCGCGTCTCCAAGCGGATTCACTCCGACTTGTCCGCATTCGCGGGGCGTTCCGGGGCCGGAGGGGGAACCGACCACGGATCTGATGTCCAGGATGTGGCGGGCGCAGATCCGGACGCGCTCCTCAGGAACGCCACAAGGTCCGAGGACTCCCCGGCCGAGAGGTCAAGCCGCACGAGCACCTGCTCCTGATGGTGGTCGAGCGACTGCGCACCCTCGAGAGTTGAGTAGAAGCGCACCACATCCTCGAGCGTGTCGAACTGGCCCTCATGGAAGAACGGGCCACCGAGCCCGGCATGCCGGAGGCTCGGGGTTCGCATCGCGCCGAAGTGGTCGGGCACGCGTACGAGCGACTGCACGATCTTGGCCTTCGCTCCGCTGGGCGCATCGGAGTGCGCACGCGCGGCCGTGAATGGAGATGACTTGAGCACGTCCACGCCGCCGTACCGGCCGGGATCTGATGACACCCCACCCCCGCGCTCCGGCCGGCCTGGCGCACCGAGCGCGTGGAACTCGCCGTCGCTGAGCATTGGGCCGCCGTGGCACTGCCAGCACCCTGCACGACCGGAGAACAGCACGAGACCGCGAAGGGCCGACGGCGACATGTGCTCGTCAGGCTGGAGCGCTGCAGGAGCCCCGGACTGCTTCCACGTGGCCACCCACCGGTCGAAGGCGCTCGGTCCAGTGACGAGGCGCCGCTCGTACGCGGCGATCGCCTTGCCGAGCATCGCGAACGCCGCATCGACTTCATCTGCGCTGGCACCCTCGGACAGCTGCAGCGGCTCTCCAAAGGCAGCCTGCCACCGCTGCCGCAGCAGCGGGTTGCCCGACACTCGCGCGAGCGCGCTCCGCCGGCTCGAACCGAGCTCGATGTCGCGCTCGATGGGCTGGAGCGCCTGCGACCACAGCGAGTCTGCACGGCCGTCCCATCCGAGCCAGCTCTGGTGCGCCGAGTCAAGCACCGTCATCGTGCGGCGAGGTCCTGTACCGACGCCGACGGCCACGCGCAGGCCGTCGGAGAACCCGCGGTCGGGACGGTGGCACGTGGCGCACGACACGGCACCATTGGACGAGAGGCCGCGGTCGAAGAAGAGTGCTTGGCCAAGAGCAGCGGCAGCGTCGCTGTCGGCCCAGCGATTCGTGGGATCCGGTGGCGGCGCTCCTGGCCATCCCATTGCGCGGATCCTGCGCACCTGCTCGGGCGACACCGCGATCGAGGGCTCGGTGACGACGGGGCCCGGCGGGCCGGCGGAGATCGCGGCTACGGCCGCGAGCGCCAGCGCGATCGCGAATGCCGTCGCGGCGCGCCATCGGCCGCATCGAGGGACAGCGTCTGGAGGATCGCGAAGGTCACTCATGGCAGCTCGACCATCCACTGCGCCCGCTCGCTACGGCCCCCACGCACAAGATCAACGTCGACCTCCCACAGCCCCGACATGTGCATGAGCATGCCCTCCGCACGCCAGCGGCCCGGCCCCTCCGGCGAGATCTGCCGCGCGACGTTCATGCCGTGGCGGTGATGGGGCATCCAGGAGTCGATGACCGCGCTGTCCGCGACGTAGGGCCGCGTGCACTCCGCATCCTCGAATGCCTCGACCGAGAGCGTGAAGGGTCGCCGGAGCGGAGGCGTTGACGCGTCAGGCATCGGCGAGTCCGAGGCCAACCTCGCGCGGATCCAGAACGAGCCCGCGTTCGAGCGCACCGGTGCGCTCGCCGCATCGCCGCCATCGTCGCGAGACCACCACAGCCGCGATGCGATGCCGCCGGGAATCGCGCGCTCCGCCGGGGCGCCAGGCCACGCTGACGACTGCTGCGGCTGCGCAGGCGGCGTAGGCACCGCAGGCTGCGCTTCACCCTGCGACGATGCGACCGACGGAGTGGTGCCGCCGGCGCGCGCACCGGGAAGACCGAGCACCTCCTCCTCGCTTCGGGGTCTCGTGTAGCTGCGTCCGAGCCCAAAGGTCGAACGCCACGTGCCGTCGATGCCGAAGGCCTGACCGCGGTGATTGCCGCCGTCCACCACGTACACGGTGTCGCCGTGACGCAGGATGCCCGCGGGCAGCCACAGCGCACCATCGGCGGCGCCACGCCCGCCCCACGACGTCACACGAACCGGCTGCGTGCCGTCGGCGGGACCGGCACCGTTGACTCCCGGCATCGGGACATCCAGGATCCGGTCGCCGAGCCTGTCGACGATGAGCGCCCGGCCCGAGTCGCCCATGCACAGATCCACAGGATCCTGCGCATCGAGCTCGCGCACGCCGTCACCAACCAGCACCCAGCGCATCGGTGCGCCCACGGGTGCATCCGCGCGTCCGGCAATCCATGCGAGGCTCCCGCTTCGCCCATCGGAGGCGATCGCGCACGGCGTCCAACGGCCACCACCGGGCGAATCAAGCGGATGCGGCGTGCACGACTCGAGCAGGTGCGACACGTGCAACGCGCGGGGCGACTCAGTGCCCCGCAGCCCGGCATGCGCGAGGAGCAGGAATCCCCCATCGACCGCGATCGCATCAGCCACACCCTCGGAAGGTGCAATCCCAAGCGACTCGTACGAGCGCACGCTCACCAGCCGACCCGCGAATGGATTGAACCTCAGCTGGTCCTCGCGGGGACCGAGGCTCCATAGCGCGAGCCTCCGCGCACCCTCATCGGCGACGCACACGAGCGCTCCGCCACCGGACATCGCCATGGACCCGATGCGCACGAACTCGTGCGGCCTGCTCCCGGCCATGCCCATCGTCGACACATGGGCCGGCGCCTCAAGGGACAGGTCGAAGACGACGACACTCGACGACTCCGGATCCTGCATCACGAGCCTCGGTCCGTCGGCATCGGCGCCCGGACCGAAGTGGCTCTGGACGCCCTCGAGGCTCGGCAGCACCACACGGACATCCGCCGGCTCGCGATCGAGGTTCACGCGGTAGGCCTGCACGCGCCGCTCGAAGGGCTCGCAGATGAGCGCGAGACCCGACTCGCTGTCGTACGCGACGGCCACCGGATAGTGCACCTTGCCCCCACCTGCGCGCGGGCGCACTGCGTGCTGGCCGTAGGCAAGCTTGCCCGCCCCGAGCGCGTCACAGCGCGCGATCCTGTGGTTGTGCTCGTCCGCGACAAGGACCCATGGTCCCGCTGCGCACAGGCCGCGCGGCGAGTTCAGCAGGCCCGGATAGGGACCGCGACCTCCCCACGTCGCCGTGGGCGGGGGCACTGAGGTGTCGGCGGGCATCTCCGGACCGACCCGCATCACGCGGTGACCGTCGCGGTCGGACAGCACGAT
>VERO01000384.1 GCA_018882625.1 Phycisphaerales bacterium
CGATCGGACGGCACAAGCTCATCCCATGGCTGAGCCCGGGCAAGACGTGGGAGGGATTCCTGGGCGGCATGGCCCTCGCGGTCGCAGTGGGTGCCGGCGTCGGCACGTGGGGCGGCCTGCCTGCGATCGACCTCCGGACTGGGATCGCCCTCGGTGCGGTGATGGGTGTCGTCGGTCCCTTCGGCGACCTTCTGGAGAGCGCGCTGAAGCGTGGTGCAGGCATGAAGGACTCGGGGCGGATCATCCCAGGCATGGGCGGGCTCTTCGACGTGCTCGATTCGCTGCTGCTGGCCGGACCTGTGGCCTGGCTGCTGGTCAGCCCCGCAGCCCCCTCTGCTACCCTCACAGGCCAATGACCCTCATCGAGAATCTGGTCAGCCTCCACCGAGTCGACAGCCAGGTGCGCGCGCTGCGCGGAAGGCTCGATTCGGCGACGACGTACCTCAAGTCGCAGCAGAGGCAGCACGCTGATGCATGCTCGCGCCGCGACGAGCTGCGCAGCCAGATCCGGCAGATGCAGGCGACGGCGGTCAACATCGAGAACGAGAGCAACGCGATCCGGGACCGCATCGAGGCGCTCCGCGGCGAGCTGAACAAGTCGACGAACCAGAAGACCTACGCCACGATCCTCTCGGAGCTCAAGCTGCTGCAGGAGAAGCGCGACGAGGCGGACGAGCGCGCGCTGGCGCAGCTGGGCAAGGTGGAGGAGGCCAAGGCCAAGCTCGTGGAGGTCGAGGGCCTCGCGGCGCAGCGTCAGGAGCTGCTCGACAGCGCCACGAAGGAGCGCAACCAGTGCCAGGTCGACGTCGGCGAGCGCCTCGCGGAGCTCGAGCGCGAGCGTGCGCAGGCGGCATCGCATGTGCCCGCGAAGGAGCTCGACCTCTTCAACCGCGCCGCGGAAGTTCACGAGGGCGAGGCCATGGCCGAGATCGTGGCCACCGACGCCCGCCGTCGCGAGTACGTCTGCGGCGCGTGCAACATGGAGCTGCCACCCGAGAAGTTCGCGGTGCTCTCCACGAACCCCAACGCCGCGGTCGTGTGCGTGTCGTGCAAGCGCATCCTGTTCATGGCGCCGCAGGCACAGGACGCGGCGAAGGAGTAGGCGACGGCCGCAGGCGCCGGGCAGCGCTGGCGGGAATCGACTGGCGTTCCGCAGCGCCCTCGCGCTACGCGTAGCCGAGGCGCTCGAGGTCGTCCTCGTCGAGCCCGAAGTGGTGTCCGATCTCGTGCAGGATCGTGATGCGGATCTGCTCGCGCACCGCATCGGGTCCGCCGTACGGCCCCTCCTCATCCTCACCGGGGTCCCAGCCGCCCGCGGCGTCGATGATGCCGCGGCGGAAGATCTGAATCTGGTCGGGCACCTCGCCCGATTGCGACACGCTGCGCTGCGTGAGCGCGAAGCCCGAGTGCAGGCCGCAGAGGTCATCCTCGCCGGGGTCAAGCCCCACATCGCGGATCAGCGCGCGCGGCGCGAAGTCGTCGACGATCAGCGGCGACTCCTCGAGCATCTCGTGCACCGACTGCGGCAGCGCCGCAAGCACCTCCTCCACGAGGGCATCGAAGCGCTCGCGCTCCGCAGGCCGGAGCGCGCGGCTCACGGCAGCGCACCGCCCACGAGATCGCTCACGCGTGCGCAACCCTGCCGGATGACCCAGCGCTCAAGGCCCTCCGCGATGCGCGACACCGCGCGAGGATCCGCGAACAGCGCCGTGCCCACGCCGACCGCCGAGGCGCCTGCGAGCACCAGCTCCGCGGCATCCTGCCAGTCCATCACGCCACCGAGGCCGATGATCGGCACGCACGCGTCGCGGGCCACCTGGCGGTGCACATCGTGCACGATGCGGACAACGAGCGGATGAATCGCGGGTCCGCTCAGCCCGCCCTGCCCGCGCGACAGGCGCATGCGGCGGGAGTCGGGGTCGATCGCCATCGCGGGAAGCGTGTTGGTGAGGGTTAGCGC
>VERO01000087.1 GCA_018882625.1 Phycisphaerales bacterium
GCGGCGCACCAAGAACAACCCGGTACTGAGCGGCGAGCCCGGCGTGGGCAAGACCGCCATCGTCGAGGGGCTGGCGCAGCGCATCGTCAACGAGGAAGTGCCCGAGACGCTCAAGGACAAGCGCGTGCTGGTGCTCGACATGGCCGGCCTGCTGGCCGGCGCCAAGTACCGCGGCGAGTTCGAGGAGCGGCTCAAGGCCGTGCTCAAGGAGATTGCCGCCGAAGAAGGCCGGCTGATCATCTTCATCGACGAGATCCACACGATGGTCGGTGCCGGCAAGGCCGAAGGCGCGATCGACGCCGGCAACATGCTCAAGCCGGCGCTGGCGCGCGGCGAACTGCACTGCATCGGCGCCACCACGCTCGACGAGTACCGCAAGTACATCGAGAAGGACGCCGCGCTCGAGCGCCGCTTCCAGTCGATCACCGTGGAGCCTCCGACCGCCGATCAGACCCTCGAGATCCTCAAGGGCCTGCGCGAGCGCTACGAGAGCCACCACAAGGTCAAGTACGCCGACGACGCGCTGCGCTGCGCAGTCGAGATGTCGGGCCGCTACATCCCTGGCCGCGTGCAGCCGGACAAGTCGATCGACGTGATCGACGAGGCCGGCGCGCGCCTGCGCCTCAAGAGCATGACCAAGCCGCCGGACCTGACCGAGATCGAGGAGCGCATCGAGCGCCTCGCGATCGAGAAGGACGAGTCGGTCAAGGCTGCCGACTACGAGCGCGCGGCGGACCTGCGCGACCAGGCCGAGAAGCTCCGCAAGGAGAAGGAGCGGATCCAGCAGCAGTGGCGCGACCGCATGAACGAGACGCAGGCCGTCGTCGACGAGGAGATGATCCGCGAGGTCGTCTCCAAGATGACGGGCGTGCCGCTGACCCGCCTGCAGAAGGAGGAGTCGGAGCGCCTGCTGCAGCTCGAGAAGGAGCTGCACAAGAAGGTCGTCAGCCAGGACGAGGCGGTCAAGTCCGTGTCGCGCGCGATCCGCAAGGCGCGCGCGGGGCTCAAGGATCCCCGCCGACCGATGGGATCGTTCCTGTTCGTCGGCCCCTCAGGCGTCGGCAAGACGCTGCTGGCCAAGGCGATCGCCGAGTTCATGTTCGGCGATGCCGAGGCGATGATCTACCTCGACATGAGCGAGTACATGGAGAAGCACTCCGTGTCGAGGCTCGTCGGCGCGCCTCCCGGCTACGTCGGCTACGAGGAGGGCGGCCAGCTCACCGAGCGCATCCGCCGCAGGCCGTACTCGGTGGTGCTGCTCGACGAGGTCGAGAAGGCGCACCCTGACGTCTACAACATGCTCCTCCAGATCATGGAGGAGGGACGCCTCACCGACAGCTTCGGCAGGCACGTGGACTTCAAGAACGTCATCCTCATCATGACGAGCAACCTCGGCGCCGACATCATCAAGGGCGGCGCCGCGTTCGGCTTCACCCGCCGCGCGGAGGTGCAGGACTACGACAAGATGCGCAAGGCGCTGATGTCGGAGACGGAGAAGTTCTTCCGGCCCGAGTTCATCAATCGCCTCGACGACATCATCGTGTTCCGTCCGCTGGTGAAGGACGACCTGAACCAGATCATCGAGATCGAGCTGGGCAAGGTGCGGCAGCGCCTCACCGAGCGCCAGATGCACCTCGAGCTCGACCAGGCCGCCAAGGACTTCCTCATCGACAAGGGCTACAACCCCGACTTCGGCGCGCGTCCGCTGCGCCGCGCGCTGGGCCAGTTCGTCGAGGACCCGCTGGCGGAGAACCTGCTCAGCGGAGAGTTCAGGCCGGGCGCGCGCATTGTGGCGACCCGCGAGGAGGGCAAGGACCACCTGTCCTTCTCGGCAACGCATCCGGAGCCGGCGACGCCGGAGACCACGGAGCCCGCCGCAAGTTCGTGATCGGCTGAGTCCGGCGTTCCATCACCCAATGTCGTGCGCGACCCCGCGAGTGGCTTGACTGCCCGCGGGGTCGCTTTATAATCACGGGCGCATACCGATCTCCGGCAGTCCTCTGAAAGCCGGATCGCAACCGAGCCACGAGCCACAGGCCGTGCGCCACGGTGCGGAGGAAACCCCGAAAGGGGCATGTGGCGCGATGCGCAAAACCGCTTGATTCCAAGCGATTTCCGCTCATCGCGCACAAGCCCGCGGGACCCCGGACGCCGTGCGTTCGCCTGGTCTCCGCGCATGGCCATCGCGGCGACGTTCGCCGCGCTGCCTGGAGGGGTTCCCGTTCGGCATGCGTGGAGCCCTCACATGGCCACGCCTGCACCCGCCGCACCGCACGCCACCGCTGCAGATGCCCCTGCACGCGCGCCGCTGGCATCAGCGTCACCTCCCGAGGCACTTGGGCACGGTCTCCTCCGGCAGCTTGGCATCGTCGGCTTCGACCGCATCGAGCCGGTCGTCATCGCGGCACTCGCGCTCGAGACGCCGCTGCTCCTCATCGGCGCGCATGGCACCGCCAAGAGCATGCTGCTGTCGCGGCTGGCCCAGGCGCTCGGGCTCGCGTGGCGCCACTACAACGCGAGCCTCGTCAACTACGACGACCTGATCGGCTACCCGCTGCCCGCCGACGACGGGACGCTGCGGTTCGTGCAGACGCCCGCATCGGTCTGGGATGCCGAGGCGGTCTTCGTCGACGAGCTCTCGCGCGCGCGGCCGGACATGCTCAACCGGCTCTTCCCGATCATCCACGAGCGGATGGTGCAGGGCATGCCGCTTCCGAAGCTGCGCTACCGGTGGGCCGCCATGAACCCGCCCGCCAAGGACGAGCCCTCGGCGGGCGAGGCCTCATACCTCGGCAGCGAGCCGCTCGACGCGGCACTCGCGGACCGCTTCGGCTTTGTGCTGGAGGTGCCGGCGTGGGCGGGCATGAGCGAGCGCGACCAGCAGGCCATCATCACCAGCCACGACATCGAGCCCAGCGCCGACGCCTGCCGAGCGGTGTCCGAGGCGATCTCCGCGACGCGCAGCGAGATGGAGCTGGTGATCGAGTACGCGGGCACCGCCATCGCCGACGCGGTGCGCGAGATCGTGCACCATGCGACAGCGCTCGGGTTGGCGCTGTCGGGGCGCCGCGCCGCCATGCTCTACCGGAACATCGCGGCGGTCCACGCTGCGGCAGTCATCCGTGCGCCAGGGACGGACATCGTCGACTCGAGCTGGCTTGCGGTGGCCTCCAGCGTGCCTCAGCGCGCGGAGGGCATCGCCTTCGATGCCACACGCCTGATGATGGCGCACACGACCGCATGGAAGACGGCACGGCTCGATGCGGGCGACCCGCGGCGCGCACTCGCGTGCGAGCGCGATCCGGTGCGCCGGGCGATGCGGGCGACGCACATGCCGCAACTGGCCATCCAGGAGCGCTCGGCGTACGTCGCCGACGCCATCGCGCACCTGCCGCCGGGCGGCCGGCAGGCGCTCGGGCACTGGATCGTGGAGCACGGCCATGCGGCCGCCGTGATCGCGCCCGTCGCCGAGCAGTGCGCGGCGCTCTACGCGCAGGTCGCTGCCGGGCATGACCTCAACCAGAGCATCGCGGCCACCGGTCCTGCGCACGACGCGTGGCGCGAGGTGATTGCAGCGCTCGCGAAGCTCGGGTCGGATCCGGACCTGGCGCTGCTGTCGAATGTCCTCCCGAGCCTCTTCACCGCGCATGACATCGCTCAGGCAGGCGACACCGCACGCGTGATCGAGTCGTGGAGAGCGGTGCGTGCGCTCCTGAGCTCCTCGTACCTCGCCGATGCGGCACCGGCCGATGGCCGTACGCGACGCACGCGCCGTGCACGGGTGACGCCATGAGCCGGCGACGCGGCACAGGTGATGCGGCAGGGGCGGCTGCACACGCCACGGGCGCAGGTGCCCAGCCACGCATCCACAACATGAGCTGCCGGCCGACCGTCACGCTGACGCACAAGAGCGACCCGCAGTGCCGCAGGCTCAGGTTCTCCACAGCCACATGGCCTGCGAGCGCGACCGCATTCGCCGACTACTGCCCTGCACTCGGCCTGCCGATGCCGACCGCCGCGGAGGGCTACGCACGACTCCTTGAGGCCGCATCCGAGCCATGCCCTCTGCTGGCGCGGCTCCCGCCGGTCGCCGCAGTCATGCGCAACGCCGCTGGCGAATCCATCGCCGGCCTCACGGACAACCCCCGAGTTGTGCTCGCGGTGATGTCGCGCTGCTTCGGCCATGTCTTCATGCGCGACCTCCCGCCATCCATCACGTCCGACTCGCTTCGCCTGCAGGTCACCCTGCTCATCCCCAAATCCTGGAACCTCAACCCATGACCATCCATGCCCCAATCGCCGATCGCCTCCTGAACGCGTTTCCCTCCGCCAGCTATGGCCTGCCTGCCCTGCTCCAGCTCTCCGAGATTGTGGAGTCCACGGAGGTGCCGACTGCCGCGGTCGAGTGCAGGCGGCGGCCCCGAATGCTCATCAATCCGCAGTTCGTGGCCGAGCACGCGAACACACCGGACAAGCTGGTGACCCTCGTGATGCACGAGCTGCACCACGTGATCCTCGGGCACACGAGGCTGTTCCCGAGGGTGACCCCGATGGACAACATCGTCTTCGATGCGGTCATCAACAGCATGCTCTGCTTCCTGATGCCTGAGCGCGCGCACCGCGCGCTGTTCGAGGACTTCTACGACCACGCGCAGTTCCCGGCCTGCTTCCTGCGACCGCCGCCGGGGTGGCTGCCGACCGAGTACGGGACGACACCCGATGCGCTGAAGCATCCCTCGCGCGCCCACCTCGCCCCGTTGCACGAGAGGCTCTACTCGCAGTCGGGTGCGACCTACGAGGAGCTTCGTCGGGCGCTCTCGCAGGAGGTGCCGCCAAACCTGGCGCTGGCGCTGCTCGGGGATCACAGCCCATCAGGCGAGGGCAGCTCGAGCGACGGCGGGCTCGAGCACCGCGCCCCCGAGTTCATGGAGCACATCAGGCGCCTCGTGGAGCGATGGCCACAGCCGAAGAACCCGATTGCGGGACGGTCCGCGAGCGACCTGCTGAAGGCTGCACGGATCACGCTGCCGCCGACCCGGCGCACGATGCTCGCCAGCGTGCTGCGAAAGGTCGCTGGGCGAACCGGATCGAGCACGATGCGCGCGCCACAGCGTCGGGAGATGGACGTGGAGTCGCCATTGCCTCGCCTCGACCGCAGGACCTGCGTGCTCCGAGGCCTTGGCGTGCAGCCTGCGCTGTTCCGCCATCCGATGCAGCACACGCGAGTCCATCGCGGCGGCGAGCTGGTGCATGTGTACGTCGACGTCTCAGGCAGCATGAGCGACGTGATCGGCGCGCTCTACCGGGCGGTGATCGACTGCGAGGGCATGGTGCACCGCACCGTCCACGTCTTCTCGACGGAGGTGGTCGACATCGGCTTCGCGGAGCTGCGCAAGGGCACATGCCCCTCGACCGGCGGCACGTCGATCGAGTGCGTCGCGAACCACATGCGCAGGCATCACGTGCGGCGGGCCGTGATCGTCACGGACGGCTTCGTCGGCAGGCCCGGCGCCACCTCGCGCGAAACCCTCGCCTCATGCTGCCTCGGCGTGGCCCTCACCGGCAGCAGCACCAGCCGCAAGGACCTCGAGGGCCTTGCCAACCACTGGATCGACCTGAATGGAGCCGCCAATGACCGCTGAAGCCACGACGCTGCGACCTGCCGAGTACGTGCTGCCCGGCCATCCCGACAAGCTCGCCGATGCGATCGGGGACGCGATCGTGCAGGAGGCGTGGCGCCGCGAGCGGCGTGCGCTCGTGGGTGTGGAAGTGGCGCTGCACCGCGACGTCGTCTTCATCGACGGCCGGGTTGCCTGCCGCAGCGCACGCACCATCGACTTCCGTGCGCTCGTGCGGAAGGTCTACGCCGACATTGGGTACGGTCGCATGTTCGGCCCCGATCCGCGCCGCCTCAAGATCCGCATGGACCTGTGCCTTGGCCCGATGCTCAAGGGGGAGTCGAAGTTCCGGGAGGTCTCCGACGACCAGGTCATCAGCGTCGGCTACGCCTGCAGCACTCCGGGCACTGACATGATGCCGGTCGAGCACGCGATCGCGAAGCGGCTTGCCGGGGCGCTCTATGCGCTGCGCCGCGACCAGCGCACTCTGCTTCTTGGCCCGGACGGCAAGGTCATCGTGCTGGTGGCAGAGCACCGCCAGCCAGACGGCACAGTGCGATGGTCGCTCGAGCAAGTGACGGTGTCGATGTGGCACTCGGCCCGCTGGCCTGCGGTGCTGGCGCACCGGGCGCTGATGGAGTGCATTGCATCTCAGATCGATGCGATGGCCGCGACCGTGCCAGGACTGTCGGTGTCCAGCAACCTCGACCTGCGCATCAATCCGGTAGGCGACTTCATCGAGGGCGGCCCCTTCGGGGACAACGGGCTTTCGGGCAAGAAGCTCGTGATGGACGCCTACGGGCCTCGCGTGCCGATCGGGGGCGGCGCGACCGCAGGCAAGGACCGCTGGAAGCCTGACGTGCGCGGACCCGCATTCGCGCGGTCGATCGCGGTCGAGCAGGTCATGCGGCACGGATGCCGGGAGTGCACGGTGACCGTCGCCATCAACCCGGGCGACACGGACTTCCGGGTGGCGTCGATCGAGAGGAGGTAGCGCGGCTCTTGGAGGCACGAGCGATGGTCGCGGTCGCATGCGCCGATCCAGGTCCTGCACGTCGATCGTGGCACGGTCGGTGCAGATAGCCTTCGCGCATGAACCTGCGCGCGATCATCCTTCGCGTCATGCTTGGGGCGTTGGGGCTGGCTGCGCTCTTCGGTGTCACCGCCATCTTCACGGATGGGCTGATCCCGGCCGGGAGGCTTCTCGGCACGTCGATCACGATCGCCGTCGGGAGCGGGATGCTGCTGCCGGTGAGCGCGAACAACGCGGCGCGGCGATTCTCGCCGCTGGCGATGGTGTGGACGGGATACGTCGGGATAGGCGCGCTGCTGGTGATTGCAGCGATCTGGTACCGAGGGCCGGTTGGCCTTGGCTGGGGCATGGAGCTGCCCGCCGGGTCGTGGATCGGCTACGGGCTCGGAGCGATGATCGTGGCAGTCGGGCCGCTCACGCGGCGCAATGTCGCGATGGACCGCACGTACAGGATGGCCGAGTCCGTGGCCCTGTGGGGCGCAGGCATCGCCTTCAGCGCCGCATTCATGATGCAGATGGCCTTTGGCACTGGCATCGGCGGAGAGTTCGCGCTGGCGAGCTACTTCATCCTGCTCGGCACCGCCGTCGTCGCAGCCCTCTGCGCGATGGGGCTTCGCTCGACTCCACAGAGGCCGATGCGCGATGCGGTGATCCCCGGTCCGGCCGATCGCGCGCTCGCGGCGACCGGGCTCCTGGCCACGGGCACCGCAACGATGCTGTGGCTCTGGTACGCGTTCCACGAGATCAGGCCCCTCGGATCGGGCAGCGACTCGCTGCTGATGCTGCCGGACAGGCTGCATGTGGCTGCGGCGAGTGCCTTCAGCACGCTGGCGCTGTGCGCCGGCCTGTGGCTCTTGCTGGCCACCTTCCCGCTCAAGGGCGGCACCCGGCTGCTGCGCCACGCGATCGTGGCGTGCACGGCGTGCGCGGGAGCCATCGTCACCGCAGAGTTCATGGACGTGATGTGGTCGGACTGGCGCGACTTCATGCTGGAGCGCGTGCTGGCCGCGCTGCTGATCGTCGATGCCTGCTCCATCCTTGCCGCGGTGGTGCTGCTGCGCATCGGCAAGGCATCCGGACCGGCCAGCGACCGGGCACGGCCCGTGGCCTCGGCACGCCTGACGTGTCCGCGCTGCCAGCGCCCGCATATCGCCACACGCGGAGAGAGCGCATGTGCCGAGTGCGGCGTCGTCTTCCTGCTCGAGTTTCGCGACGACAGGTGCCCGGCCTGCATGTACGACTTGCGCGCCCTTCCGCCAGGCAGCCCATGCCCGGAGTGCGGCCGCGCCCGTCAGGTCCCTGGATTTGTCCCGGCCATCGACGGATGACGCGCCAGTGACCCAGCCGGACCCCCTGATGCGTGCAGGCCATGCGACTGCGGATGCGGGCACAGCGGTCCTTCGGCACGCCGTCGCGGATGTGCACGCGCGGCGCATCATGCCCGCCGAGGTGCGTATCCGCGATGGGCGGATCGAGTCCATCGTCGAGCTGACGGGCGCGGACGCGGCTCGCATCGGACCGGGCATCCTGATTCCAGGCCTTGTGGACGCCCACGTGCACATCGAAAGCAGCATGCTGCCCCCACAAGAGTTTGCGCGGGTGGCTGTGCGCCACGGCACGGTCGCCACGGTCAGCGATCCGCACGAGATCGCGAATGTCCTCGGCGCCGAAGGCATCCGCTTCATGCGTGATGACGCGGTCGGCAGCCCGTTCACCTTCTGGTTCGGAGTGCCCTCGTGCGTGCCCGCTACGGCGCTCGAGACCGCAGGCGACTCGCTCGACGCCGACGCCGTGGCGCGCCTGCTCGACGACCCCGGGCTCCCGTAC
>VERO01000385.1 GCA_018882625.1 Phycisphaerales bacterium
GCGTTCGACCGCGCGCCGGAGTTCGAGGCGACCTGGACGGGCGCCATGTCCTACGCGGACCGAGCGGCCGATGGTGCGCTGCTCGAGGTGCAGGGTGATGTGCGCGTGAGGGCCGAGCCCCGGCCCGAGGAGTTCGATGCGCTCGACGCCTCGGCCGTGACGATCGAGTTCGACCGTGCGCCTGGGGCTCTGCCCATCGACCGCGGCGAGGCAGGCGTCGATGTGCGTGCGCGCCGGGTGCTCGCGGTGGGTGACGCCCGGGTCGAGAACCAGGTCTGGCCAAGCGGCGCGCGCCAAGGGCAGCCGCGGCTCTTCCGGCTGCGCGGACCGCGCATCGACTACGACACGGTCACCTCGAACACTGATGTCCCAGGCGCCGGCGACGTGCTCGTGCACGTGCCCGCCGGCCAAGGCAGGACACGGACCGGCAGCGTGGGCGAGGGTGCCGCGCCAGGCGGCGGGGTCGAGGGCACGAGCAGGTTCCGTTGGCAGCGCGCGATGCGCCTGTCGCTGCAGCCCGATGGCCGTCACCTGATGACTATGGACGGCTCCGTGGAGCTCGTGCGTGCCGGACCGGAGGCCGGCGACACGCTGACGCTCACGTGCGACCGCATCGAGGCGCTGCTTGATCGCCCGGAGGCTGGCGATGCAGCGACCCGCGCACGCCGCGAGGACTTTGGGCTCGGCGGCAGCGCGGAGCTGCTGCGCGTGCGCGGCGTCGGACGGTGCTTCGTGCGCACGCCCCAGTACGACATGGAGTGCGAGGAGTTTGACTACGACGTGCGGACGCAGATCGCGGAGCTGCGTGCACGGCCCGGCCGCACCGTGAGCGTGCTCGGCGCGGGACAGGTGGCGCCTGTGCGCGCGGCGGGCGTCGTGTGGGATCTCGCGAGCGGGCGCATCGAGCTGCGCAGCGCCTCAGGAACGGTCGGCCGCTAGAGCTGCGTGCGGATCGCCCACAGGTCAGGGAAGAGCGGTCGGAAGAGCGTCTCGCGCAGGTACGCGACGCCGGGCGATCCGCCCGTGCCCTGCTTGAAGCCGATCGTGCGCTCCACCATCTTCACGTGGCGGTAGCGCCACTCCTGCAGTCCCTCGTCGAGGTCGACAAGCATCTCGCACACGGCACGCTCGGAGGGGTGCTCGCGGTAGAGCTCCAGCAGCGTCGACTGCACGGCATCGTTCGGCTCCGGCAGCGCGTGCATTGGCGTCTGCAGGCACTCCTGGGGGACCTGATGCCCCTTGCCTCGAAGCCATACCAAGAAGGACTGCCACACCGTCCTGCGGGGCCACAGCGTCTCGAGCCTCGTCCGCTCGGGCGACCCCTCGGGGTAGTGGCTCAGCACCCCGCGCCGGCGCGACCCCAGCATCATCTCGTACTCGCGGAACTGCGCGGACTGGAAGCCCGAGGAGTTCTGCAGGAGACCGCGGAAGCCCAGGAAGTGCACCGGCGTCATCGTCTCGAGCACGTCGATCTGCCCGACCATCGTCTTGAGGATGGTGAGCTTGCGCTTCAGCGTGCGCAGCGCGTCCACATCATGGCCGGACTCGAGCGATGACTGCAGGAACCCCAGCTCGTGGATCTGCTGCCTGAACCAGAGCTCGTACACCTGGTGGATGACGATGAACAGCATCTCGTCATGGTCGCGGCCCCCCGAAAGCGGGTTCTGCAGCGACAGGAGCTCGGGGACCTTGAGGTACTCGCCGTATGTCAGGGGCACGCGGCGAAGATACCTCGCGCCGTGGGCTGCGCCGTGTCGAGCGGATGCGCGAGCCCGACCTCCTCGCACAGCATGCGCGTCGCGATCGTGCTCGACAGGAAGATCACCGGCAGGCCGGAGCCCGGATGCGTGCCTCCGCCGGTGAACCACAGCCCATCCGTGCCCGGATAGCGGTGCTGCACGCGGCGGTTCAGCATCTGCCCGATGTTGTGCGCGAGGTTGAAGGT
>VERO01000088.1 GCA_018882625.1 Phycisphaerales bacterium
CTCGCGTACCTTGCGCAGCGCGACCATGATGCAGCGCCTTACGCACCTCCTGCACCAGTGCCGCAACCGGGAGCGATGAACACATGAGCGCACACGCAGATCCAGTCACGGCAGGCGAGCGGCTCGACGCCGCCGCAGGCGACCCCGAGTGCATGGTGGGCATGTCCAGCTCGCGCGGGACGCGGCCCTCAGGCGCGCTGTGGTGCGGCGTGGCGCTGGTGCTGACGTCCGCCGTATGGCTGCTGCTGAGCTTCTTCCCGGAGTCCAGGATCAACCACGTCCTCACGCGGTCGTGGACCAATTTCGCGAGCATCGGATTCGCGTTCTGGTGCCTGCTCATCCTGTTCGTGAAGCTGGCGAAGATCAGGATCCAGCGGCGTGCGCTGAAGGTGGCCGGCATCTTCCCCGCTCGCAGCGACTGGGTCCTCTCGCCGGGCACCGCCCCCGAGGTGCTGCAGCGGATCCGCGCGAAGGTGGATCGCCCACGCGAGTTCACGCTCTTCAACCGCGTCTGGGTCGCGCTCTCCAACCTCGGCAACATCGGCGAGGCACGCGATGTGGGTGTGGTGCTCGATTCGCAGGCGCACTCGGACTCCGCGCAGGTGGATGCCGGGTACACAGCGCTGCGCGTGCTGATCTGGACGATCCCGGTCATGGGCTTCATCGGCACCGTCATCGGGCTCGGGCAGGCGATCGGCGCGTTCCAGAACGTCCTCGACGTGAGCGCGGGGGAGTCCGCATCGAGCGTAAAGGACCGCCTTGGCCCCGTGATGTCCGGACTCGCCACCAAGTTCGACACGACCTTGGTCGCGCTTCTGGCGACCGTCGTGGTGCAGCTGCTCACCACCTGGGTGTACTCGCTCGAGGAGGATTTCCTCGCGGATGTGCAGGCGTACTGCCACGAGAACATCGTGGCGCGGCTCAAGCTCGTCGACTGGTGAGCCGCTGCGGCGGCGAGGAGTGACCGATGGCCGGAACCGAGCTGAAGCAGAGCAAGGATGCGCCGCTCTCCTTCTTCTCCTTCCAGGACATCATCGCGAGCGTGACGGCCCTGCTGGTGCTGATCACGCTCGTGATCGCGCTGGACCCGCTGGGGGACGAGGTGTCGCTGCGCAAGCGATCCGCGCCGGCGCCGATGTCGCAGGAGGGCCGCGCCGAACAGGCCCGGGTCAGGCTCGAGTCGGCCACGTCCGCCATCGCGCAAGCCAGGCAGGCGCTTCAGGAGAGGCAGGCCCAGCCGAACGTGACCGCGGATCTCGTGGCGCGCATGGACCGCCTGATCGGCCCGGATCGCGATGGCGTCGCCGCTCTGGAGCAGGTTGCCGCCAAGGGCGATGCGGAGCTGCGCGCCGTCGAGGACCGGCTCCTGGTGGTGCAGACCGAGACGAAGGACACTGAGCGCGAGATCGTGAAGTCGCTCGATGCGGAGCGAGATCGCATCATGCGCTCGCGCGTGCGGGTGTTCAAGGGTCCGCCGGAGACCCTCAAGCCTCTGCTGCTGGAGCTGCGTCCGGACGCCGTCGTGGTGGGCACGCTCAATGACAGCAATGTGCCTGTGGAGCTGGCGCGGTGCGACGGTTCGGGCAAGGACCTGACGGACTGCATCGCCAGGCTGATCGAAGCTCATCCCAGGCAGCAGTGGTACGGGCTGCTCGTGGTGTGGGCTGACGGGCTCGAACGCTTCCGTGACCTGCGCGCGGCCTTCATCGGACGCGGGTACCAGGTCGGATGGCAGATCTGGGATGGGGCTGGCGGCGGGTTCTTCGAGCATCCGGACGACCCGTGGCCCGAGCCGGCACAGCCCGCGGCGCCGCCGGATGCCGCAGCGCCACCCGCAGGACCGCAGGCCTCTGCGCCGCAACTGCCCGAGGTGCCCCACCCGTGGCCGCTCACGATCCCGGCATCGGTGGCGACCTTGGCGCGGGTGCACCGACGCGGCCGCAAGGGTGGCTCGATCGGCACAGACCCGTTCGGGCTCTTCCTCGACGCGCTGTGCAACACGCTCGGCGTCGTGATGCTGCTCCTGATGATGCTGCTCATCTTCTCGAAGGACGAGAGCGCGACGCGCGATCCGATGCTGGCCTCCGCCGAGGCCGCCGAGAGCGAGCGGATGGCGATCGATGCGGAGCGCGAGCTCCAGGGGCTGCTTGATGCGCTGTCGAAGCTCCCGCCTGCCGGCGATCCCGCGCTGGTGGAGCGGTGGAATGCGCTGCTTGCGGAAGGCGAGCGGCTTCGCTCGCGGAATGTGGCGCTGCAGGACTCGATCAGCCAGCTCCGCGAGACGCTTGAGGCGCGCAGGAAGGAGCTTGAGGAGTCCGAGGCGCGCAAGCGAGTCGTGGATGCCCAGTTCGCCGAACTTGCCGGGCGTTCGCCGGTCACGCCGGACTTCATCAGGCTGTCGCGATTCAGGCCGGATCCTCGAAGGCCATTCACGCTCGGCGTCGCATTCGGCCAGGTCTCGGAGCTTGTCGTGCACCCGGCGATCGGTGCGGGAGCGCCTACGCAAGGCATGCCGCTTGTCACCGATGCGGAAGCCGACGCTGCGATCGACAAGATCCTGGAGGGCAGTTCGCCCTCAATGGTTCGCCTTGAGATCGCGGTATGGTCCGACTCCTTCCCCGAGTACAAGCGCCTTGAACGCCGACTCGTGGAGCGTGGCTATGCGATGAACCCCATTCCCATCAAGGTCGGCGATCGGGTGGGCTTTGTCGCCGGGCAGGGCGGAGTCCAGTGACGGTTGCGATCAGCGCGCCAGCGAACATCAGCCCGGCGCCGAGCCACTTCTGGCGGTCGAAGCCCTCGCTCAGGAAGATGCTGCCGCTGAGCTCGGCGAAGACGCTTTCAAGCGAGAGGATGATGGCCGCGTGCGCCGGTGGCGCGACACCCTGGGCGACGACCTGCAGCGTGAACGCCAGCGCGATCGCGAAGATGCCGCTGAAGATGATGGGCCACATCCCGGCGTGAAGCATCTCGAGCGTCGGCTCCTCGAGCGCAATCGAGAACGTGGCGCTCGCGAGCGCCGTGCACACGAACTGGATGAACGAGACGCCGAATGCGTCCGCGCGGTGCGCGGCCCACCCGATGACGTGCACATGAAAGGCCCATGCGACCGCGCACCCGAGCACGAGCAGCTCGCCGCGCGAGAGGTGGATGGGGATCCAGCGGGAGAGATCTGTGGCGGGCGCGCCGCCAGTTGCACCGGAGAGCGCGGCACTGCCTGCGGCCGCGGCATCGGAGAGTGCTGCGGCGTCGGGCGCCGGCGGTGTGCCCAGGATCCAAAGCCCCGCGAGCGCGCAGGCGGCGCCGATCCACACACGCGCGCCGGCGCGTTGGCCAAGCGCGATGCCGATGATTGGCGTCCAGATGACATACGTGCCGGTGATGAAGCCTGCGGTGCCCGCCGTGACGGTCGACATCGCCGCCTGCTGGAGGCTGCTGGCGATGGCCATGGCCAGCCCGGCCGCGATGCCGCCGGCGATGGCTGGGAAGGAGAACGCGCCGCGGCGGCCGATCAGCATCGGCACCAGGCACAGCGTGCCGACCGCGAAACGGGCCGCATTGAAGGTGAACGGCGTGTCACCCATGTCGCGCGCGGCAATGCGCTGCGCGACGAATCCCACGCCCCAGATCAGCGCCGTGAAGAGCAGGAGCCCGTCCGCAGCGGGCACGGAGAGTCGTGCGGTGGCGCTGCGATGCTCGGGCATCGCGCGAGTCTAGGGATTCGCAGGTCGCGCGATCGTGAGTCGGCTGGGACCGGTCGCGCCGGAGCCCCACCACACCAGTGCGCAGTCGCCCTGATGCCAACGTGCGACGCCGGGTAGCTCGCCGACCTCGAAGAAGCTGGCGATATCCGCGATCGACTGCCGTGGATCGGGCGCCAGGTCCTTCGGGAGTCCTTCCCTGCGGCCGCCGAACTCAGTCTGGCGCAGGTCGGGCGTAGCCAGGTCCATGGCGAGCAGCCGCAGGGTGTCGCCCGCTGGCACCACCTCAAGGTCTGCGATGCGCGGACTCGGCGGCAGGCGAGCGGCATCGTCGCGCTCATCCCCGCCTGAATCCCAGATGAGCGGCCTGCCGTCCAGAATCGCGTACTGCCACGGCGACACGCGGTCGAGCCATCGGCCAAGGTCGATACCAACGAATGCGCGCAGCTCGTCGAGCGACTCCGGGAACCGCCCGCGGGCGCGCTGGAACTGCTCGATGCCGATGGCTGCCTGCGCAATCTCGCGCGTCCGCTGGAGTCGCCATCGCTGGAGGGCGGTGTTGCCGAGGGCAGGCATGAGCATGGCCGGAAACGGATTGCGGATGCGGTCGATGGCACCGATCTCGCGGTCGAGCGCCGTCGCCGCATCGCGGGCATCCTCGAGCGAGTCGCTCTGGCATGCCGCAGCGAGCGCGTCGTACATGCGATCGACCGAACGCTGGACGTCGCGTCGGTTGGCGGTGCCGAATGACATCAGCGGGCCAAGGGCCAGTTCCATCAGTTCAGGGGAGTCCGCAGAGCCATGCCCTGGACCATCGCTGGAGGTGCCCGCCGCGGCGATGAGCGCAGACAGCGCGCCCGGGATCGCCACCCCACCGCCTGAGCCATCACTGGTGTAGCAGCGCTGGATGTGGTCATGGAACATCAGGCGCTCGCCTTCGAGGCCGCGGCCCATGCCATCATCAGTGCGCGCAAGGACCGACCGCAGTTCCGCGAGCTGCGCATCGGAGAACGCCGAACCGTGGTTCTCGATGGCCGACACGATGGTGGATGCCATCATGATCCGCACTGAGGCGGACACGAGCGCACCAACGATGAAGACGGGTTCGCTCGCATGGCCGCACATCGAGTCCATCGCCCGGATGCACTCCATGAAGCGCGTCGTGTCGCCATCGCGTGCCGCCATCGCAGCATCCACGCTGACGCATTGGGCTGCGTTGCGGATCATGCGGAGCTGGGGGAGGATGATCCACAGCATTGGGGACTGCGCCGATTCAGGGCTGCGAGCGCGCTCGATGGCCTCCTGCTCGAGCGTGCTGGCGTCCGGCAAGCCCAGGAGTGTCGCGAGAAGGCGCATGTCGGGGGTGTCGCGGATCGCCAGTGGCACACCGATCACAGGCGTCGCCGGCAGCGTGCGCAGCGCATCGAGCCGGGCGCGGTTCGCGTCAATCCAGCGGCGCACGCGAGCTTCGGCATCAGGGTCGAAGGCCACACGCGGGAGCAGGGTCAGCACCGCACTCCGTTCCTTCTCGGCGTCCCCCTTCGTGAGCGCCTCAGTCCCATCCGGACCGGCGAGCGCGCGCACATAGGTGGGGATGGCGGAGCCCTCTGGCCCGACGGCTGGCATCCGCCTCTGCGCTTCGGCGACGAAGTCGAAGGTGATGGTGGGCGTGCGGGTGGAGAGCCAGATCGCCGCGAGGACGTACGCGACGAGCAGCGCAGCCATGGATGCACCGAGTCCTCGCAGCGCAAGGCGCATCGCACGGTCGGCCGGGGAACGCTTCGCGATGGCGCCGTGCCGAAGCCGTCGCGCGGTCGCACGCGGATCGCCAAAGTCGCGGACCAACGAGGCGGCATCTGCACCGCGCGCGAGACCCTCGGCAAAGTGCGACGCCAGTTCGGCCGCGATGTCGATCTGCTCGTGATGTCGGAGCCGCGTGCGCCGGACGACGGAGCCGATGAGCGATGCGATCTCCGCCGGCAGCTCGCGCCGCGCGATGATGGCGCGAACCGCTCGCGTGGTTGCTCCTGGCGTCAGCAGCATGCGGTCTCCAGGCGGGCGAACGCCAGACGCCCAAGTCCGAGCGCCTCCATCGCGGCGGTGACGCTCTTCCACTGGTCGGAATCGGCGGCTAAGCGCTTCCGGCCAGCGGCCGTGAGCGCGTAGTACTTGCGCGCCCGCGCGCCGCTCTCGTCCCAGCGCGAGCGCACGAGTCCCTTGCCCTCGAGGTTGTAGAGCATGGGATACACGGTCGACTGCTCCAGGTGCAGCGCGTCGCCTGGCGTCTTCGCGAGCGCCTCGACGATCGCGTAGCCGTAGAGCTCGCCGCGCTCAAGCACCTTGAGCACCGCCAGCATGCCCGCGCCTCGGATGAACTGGTCGTCAACAGCCATGTGGGATCTCCTGGCGCCTCATGTGTGTGCCGCATACTATGTGACGCAAAGTATCAAAGTCAAGTGCGGCGCCTTGCGTTGGACTGTGGAGCCTGCCGTACGCTTCAGGGATGGCCCGGCTCCACATCGCACTTCGTGCCGCCGCATGTGGGATCGCCATCGCTCACGGTGCGGTGCCGGCTGCCGCGCACCAGCAGCAGCCACAGGCGGAGCCGCCGCCGCGACCCGCGCTGATGCCACCAGACGCGGACACCAACGCCGCTGCGGTCTACCTGCAGTCGATGCGCTCGCTCGGCATCGACCCGATGGGCTCGTCGCAGGGGGGCGCGCTCTCGCAGGAGGAGTGGCTCTTCATCCAGAACGAGGTGGGGGATCCTGGATTCCCAGGCAGGAACAACCCGCAGTGGCGCGCGCGCGCCGCGGAGGTGCTCGAGCGCGCGCGACCCGGCCTTGATGCGCTGCGCGATGCAGCCCGCCTCCCGCAGAGCGACTGGGGCCTCGACCGCAGCGCCGGGATCGGCATGCGGTTGCCGCATCTCGCGAACCAGCGCCAGCTGGCTCGGCTCATGGCCGCTCGCGCCGAGTTCGCGATTGAGGAAGGCGATGCCGCCACCGCGGTGGAGTCGCTCGAGGCGATGGCGCGCATGGGCCGCCACTCCGGGCAGGACCGCATACTGATCTCAAGTCTGGTGAGCACCGCACTGCTGGCCATGACAGACGGCCGGATCGACCAGCTCGTGGGGAGCGGCATGCTCACGCCAGAGCAGGCCACGCCGCTCGCGACCCTCTACGCCGAGTTGGCCGCCAGCGACCCATCGCAGTGCGCCGATGCGGTGCGCGGCGAGGCAGACTTGATGATGGCAAGCGTCAAGTCGGCAATGGGCGAGTCAGGCGACATGAAGGCCTTCGCGGAGCAGATGGGTGCGAGCCAGGATGCGCAGGCGCAGTTCGAGGCGATTGACGAGGCTGCTGCGCAGCGCCAGCTCGAGCAGTATGCGGGCTGGATGGACCGCGCCGCGGCAGCATTCGAGTCCCCCGACATCGACACGGCACGCGCCACCATGGCCGCCGTGATGGCCGAGATGAAGGCAAGCCCGGACAATCTGTTCGCAGCGATGATGATGCCGGCGCTCGACCGATCCATCGAGCAGCACTTCACGCTCAAGGCCATGCTCGCGGACCGCGCAGCGCAGCTCAAGGCGATCGCCGATGGCACGGCAGACCCTGCGTCTCTCGCGAACGCGGCGTGGTTCCTCATGCAGGCGGGGCGAGCGGCCGCGGCGATCGGCGAGATCGACCAGCAGGCGATGGAGCTGATGCGCATCGACTGCGGTGTGGCTCCAGCAGACCAGGCGCTGCGTGCGCGTGGGCTGATGGAGCGCTCCGAGCGGTCGATTCTGGAGATGCTCGAGCGCGCTGCAGGGGCGCGCCGGTGCGACTTCCTCGCCATCGGACTTGCGGAACTCGAGCCGCCGGGACTCGCGCTCATGTTCGGCGCACGCACTCGTGCGGCCTCCCGAATCGTGCTGGCCGACGCGGCAGACCGCGCCTGCCGCGGCGATGCCCCTGAACCGATCGTGCGGAGGCTCGCGGCGGCATTCGCCGCGAGCCACGCGCTCGTGCGCGACCCCAGCGTCGGGCGGGCCGTGTTTGCGCGTGCGATCTTCACGGACGCGCTCGCAACGCTCGAGCTCGCGCTGGTCCGCAAGGCTGTGACGCCAGAGCAGTTCGCCCCGGTCCGGACGGTGCTGCAGTCGTTCGACCGCGCGGACCCATTCGGAATCATGCGCGGCCGCGATGCGGACGCGCACCACATCGGGCGTGAGGCCTTCGTGCATCGCCGTCGCCGCATCGTGCCTCCGGAGCTCGTGGAGAGGATCGCACAGGCGCAGCGCATCGAGCGTGCCCGCCCGCCCGCGGAGATTCTGGGCGCGGCCTGGAGGACGTGGGGACCGCAGGCGCTCGATGCACCGGCGTTCGTTCCTGGCGCGCCGCTGCTGCTCGCCACCGATGTGCACGACCCTGCGCGCGTGAAGGCATTTCTCGAAGGCGAGCAGGCGACATGCATCGACATGGAGCCGATCGTCGCGGGCGCACCCATGCTCCTCGACCGCGCACTCGCCGCCGCCGGCGATGCCGAGGCGATTCAGCGGGCCGGGCAACGCGAGCAGGGCACGAATGAGCGTCGCTCTCCGGATTGACCGTGCCATCCACTTCGCGCGCGTGGAGCGACTCGCGCTCGAGGCGCTCGCGCTGCCTGCTGCGGAAGGCCGCGCGTCCTTTGACGCGTGGCTCGAGTGCGTCGACATTGATGCGC
>VERO01000089.1 GCA_018882625.1 Phycisphaerales bacterium
TGCGATTTCGAGTGGCGCGCATGGATCGGAGATCCCACTTCGTCACCGCCGCCCCCAAGGTGACAGGGGTGCGCGAAACACGCCACCCAGAAGACGGCCATCGCGCCCACCATCCCCTCGATTCCGCATTTCCTCCGCTGCCTCCGCTCACGCGGAGGGGTATGGTGCGGCGATGAGGGCGAGCCCGCCAGGCCATCTGCCACGGCGTATGCAGAACTCGCATGAATGTGTCACTTTTTGCCTATGATCTGGCATGGCCAGGCTCGACGACTATCTCGACCGCCTCCTCTCCCGCGGTCGATACCACTTCTCTCGTGACGAGGCGTTCGCCTCCTCGGGCCTGACGCCCGCGGCGCTCTCGGCGGCGCTCGCACGGGCGACGAAGCGGCGGCGGGTCTTGAGCCCACGCCACGGCTTCTACATCATCCTCCGCCCAGAGGACTGGGTTGCGGGCGCGCCCGACCCCGTCCGCTGGATCGACGCCCTGATGCGGCACCAGCGGCTCGCGTACCGGATCTCGCTTCTCCGCGCCGCAGCGTTCCATGGGGCAAGCCATCAGGCAAGCATGGTCTTCCAAGTCGTCGTGCCTCGGCAGCTCCGTCCGATCGAGATCGGGCGGCATCGCCTGCAGTTCGTCTTCCAGTCTCCCGCCGTGTTTGCCAAGACGAACAGGCCCGAATGGCTTGGCCGCATCAAGAGCGACGCAGGCTTCGCCACGGTGGCGGGCGTCGAGCTGACGCTGTTCGACTCGACGCGCTACTTGCGCAAGGCCTCAGGGCTGAGCGGCGTCGCTCAGATTGTCCTCGACATCGGAGCACAAGCGAAGCCTCGGAACCTACGGGCCCTGGCCCCACACCATGAGGGCGCGACTGTGCGACGGCTCGGCTATCTGCTTGATCAGCTTGGTCATGCGAGGCAGGCCCGCGCGCTCGAGGGCTTCGTGCAGGACCAGAAGAACTTCGTGCCGCTCAATCCGGGGCAGGTCGCGGCGTGGCGACGGGGCGCGCGCGCTCCAAAGGTTGACGCGCGGTGGAAGATCGTCGTGAACGACGCCATTGAGGTGGCGAGGTGATCCCACGGTCATATCTTCAGGAGTGGAGCACCCGCGCGCCTTGGCCCGACCTTCGGCAGGTAGAGCAGGACCTGGTGATCTGCCGTGCCCTCTGCGATCTCTTTGGCTCTCCGGCGCTCCGCGGCAGGATTGCATTCCGCGGTGGGACGGCGATCCACAAGCTGCTCTTTGCGGAACCGCTGCGGTACTCGGAGGACATCGATCTCGTCCAGTGCCGTCCCGAGCCAATCGGCGCCACCGTCGACGCTGTGCGCGCCGCGCTGTCGTGGCTCGGGAAGTGCAGCCGTGAGCAGGCAGGCCACTCGATGCACCTGGTGTTCAGGTTCGCGCCCGAGGTTGAGCCCGAGTCATCTCTCCGCCTGAAGGTCGAGATCAACACGAGGGAGCACGCACACCTCCTCGGCATCAGGCAGTATCCGTTCGCGGTCGCGAGCGAGTGGCACTCCGCAGTGGCGCTTATCGACTCGTTCGCGCCCGAGGAACTCTTCGGAACAAAGCTGCGTGCGCTCCTCCAACGCAGGAGCGGCCGCGATCTCTTCGATCTCGACCAAGGACTGCAACGGCTTCGGCTCGACCCGGAGCGGCTCGTCTCTTGCTTCACGCACTATGTCACGCAAGAGGGCGGCTCCATCCGCCGGGCGATGGCCGAGCAACGCATGCTCGAGAAGCTAGACCGCAGTCTGACCGAAGATGTTTCTCCCCTATTGCCGCCGACGGTCCGATGGACTGATGCGGATGCGCTCCGCGGATTCGAGCGCGTCTGGACGCAGCTGATTGCGCGCATCGGGGGGGCGTCGTGGAAGCGCTCGGATGCAGTGATCGAGGAACTCCGCGCAACTCGTCATCCTGGGCTGCTTGCGAATCGGGTGCCATGAACCGCTTCCACGTAACAAGCGCCATACGCCCATCACGTTGACCCGCAGGTACTGCCTCCCGCTCACGCGGAGGGGTATGGTGCGTTCCAACTAGGTCGTGTGCGGGGACTCAGCCCGAGGATTCTGGCCGCGCGGTTAATGTGAGACTCGTGACATGAGGCTTGCGGGACCGGCGTTCGCGACCACGATGGCCTTGGTCGCCGGACCCTTGCACGTGGCTCACTGGCTCAGACGCACTAGGACATGCTGTTGCGGTCATACCAGTAGAAGACGAGCGTCAGGAGGAGCGCACACATCGCCTTCCATCCCAATCCGACGCCGCCATCCACCGAAACGAATCTCTGGGCCATCCACTCCAGCCCCATCGTGAGGGCGAATGCGATCGCGTACGTCACGGTGAATGCCCCAAGGGTGCCGAGCACGCTCTCACCGGATCGCGCCCACCACGCCTTCCACCCAGCCTTCGAGCGACCGTCACTCATGGAGCGTCACCAGCACGGCGAGAGACATTGAGCCCTTTCGCGTCGGTCGCGGTCCGGTCGCGTAGGAATGGCACATCCGCCACACTGGGCTATCTCTCATGGACGTGCCTGCACCCCCTCTGTGAGCGCGACGCTCCGATTCCGGCGATTGTGGCCACGAATCGCCGTTGCTGCTGCATAGCCTCACGCACTTGGGACATGTGCGTCCGTCTCCCACAGGAGCCCTTCCATGCCGCAACGCCCACCCCATGCCGTCATGGTCACCGGACTGCTGGTGATGTCAGCAGTGCTTCCGCTTGCCGGCTGCACTCCACTCCACACCATCCGACCAGTCCAGCTCGAGGTCATCGATGGACTTTCGGGGCAGCCGGCGCCCCACGTGAAAGTGACTCAGATGGTCGCGCCCAGGAAGTTCGAGCGCCAGCTTCGCGCCGTGGCGACCTCTGACGTGCGCGGCATGCTCGCCATCAATGCCATAGACACCTCACGCGAGTCGTACTGGTGGGTGGGGAACAATGGACCCGCGTACGTTGGCCACGGCGGCCATCGACTCCCGGGCGAGTTCCGTGAGGTCACGCGCGACGACAGAACCGTGACGTTCATCGCCCCCGTGTGGCCCAGGGCAGATCTCAGGATCGTGCTGCCAGAGGGCTTCACGGGTCCCGTGATGGAACTGCCAATGCGTCAGGATGTCCCGCGCACAAGCGGTTGGATGCCGACGGCAACAGTGCCTTCAGGTGACATGCGCGTGGCCATCGCCCCGGCCACGATCGCCGCCGCAGCAGACGGCAGTGCGCACGTGGCCTACCCGACATCGATCGGTGGCGTGCCCGGCTTTGTCTTCGAGAGAGGCGCCGTGCTGCTGCGCGGCCAGACGCCCCTTCAGGTCATCGATGCCGGCTCGCATACGCGGCGAAGCCGAAGTGAGTCCTCTGATCCTTCGGCCACCTTCGCATGGGAGATCTATCTTGCGGTGGATCCGCGGGAACAGGCCTCCCCATCGGTGATGCCTTTTGAGCCCGATGGGGTGCGCATGTGGTTCGTCGGAACCGAAGCGGCACTGCACGCGTGGCTTGATGCGGCGAACCTCACGACCGCAGATCCGCAACTGGCCGCGAGAGAGCCGCTGGCCGGACGCCGTCAGGTGACATTCTCAAGTGCCCTGCCGCTGCTCACCCGATCGTGCACCGGTCAGATGAGCGACGCGCCGCAGTGGACCACGCAGGCCAAGGTGAGCGCCGCGTACGAGACGATCACGGCGAATGTGGGCGACCAGCGAGACCGCTGATGACCCGCTGCGTTGTCGAGCGCGACTCAGTTGCCTCCGCTGTCGCTGTCGTGTTGATGGCAGGGCGATGCCTGGATTGAGGACTTAGGCCTTCCCATCGGTGCGGCTGCGCGCCTAGCGAAGCCCCGCCGAGTTCGCGCGCTCGTAGCCCACAGCCTGCCGCACGGCACGCACCGCATGCGCGCGCAGCTCGGCGGCGTCGTACTGGAGCGCGTCCAGACGCAGCGCAGCGTCGCGTTGGCGGCGCATCCTCGATACGGTGTCTTCGTCGCCGTAGCTCCCACCACGACTGACCATGGCACCCATGGCTGCCTCAGTGTCACGCCACGCCTCAACAAGCTGCGCAGCGATGGGCTCGAACCCCACACGCGCGGCCTCCCATGCAATGGCCACAGCCGCCTTCTGCTCGCTGTCGAGAGTCGGGTCCGCGAGCACGCGGTCAAGCGCCTCGTCGAGCGTGTCCTGCTCCCGGTACACCTCGGGACTCTCCTGCCGGCGCACCGCTCCACGAAAGTGCGCGGCGTCACCGGGGCCAAGCAGCTTTGCCATCGACTCGACGGCATAGGCCTGCGCCTGTTCGGCAGCCTTCGAGACGGACGCGAGCTCCTTGTTGATGCGCTCGCGCGTGGCCTGCATCCGGGCCATGTACTGCTCGTCGATCACGCCCCCGGAGGGTGGCGTCATCCCGGTGATCATGCGGTCTACGAGGGTGCACAGTGCACGCACGTCCTCTGTCTTGCGTGCACGCCACTGCACAAGCTCGGGCGCAAGGGCGTCCCTCGCGCGCTCCGGGAGCTGGTCTGCAGCGGCGTCGAGATCCGTGTCAAGCCACCTGTTGCCGAAGAGGCGCACCTGCGTGAGCATGAGCGCTGAGGCCTCGAAGATCCGGCGCAGCGCGCGACGACCTCTCTCAGCCTCGATGCGTGTGGGCGCGATGTTGGGGAACGCAATGGCGACGGCATCGAGCCACTGATTTTCCGCTACGCCCACCGCCTCGATGAACTTCATGCGTGCCTTCCCGAACTGGAGAACCGCTTCGGGGCCTCCGCTGCCCGTGAACACGGCCTTCTGCTCCTCAGTGGCAGCGTCACGGATCGCGGCAAGCGACGCCATGAGGTCCGTGGCGAGCGTGTCCCACACCTGCGTCCCGGACTCGCCGATCCCAAGGCGGGCACGCATCTCCTCGAGGTCTGCGCGCCGCAGGATGCCAAGCGTTGCCATGCGCTTCTGGATACTGGCCTGTTCGCCGTCCTCCTCCTCATCCTCTTCTCTCATGCCAACGGAACGCGCCGACCGATCTGCGATCGACCGAAGAGCTGCCGCAGGCAATCCGCCGTCCTCATCAGGCTCGAAGGACTGCGCGGCGCTCATGCGCTCGCGCATCTCCTGCTCGAGCATCCTGAGGCGCACCGTCTCGAACTCGAGCTGCGGGTCGCCGGAACGTTCCTGCAACTCCTGGAGCGCTGCGATATCGATATCCGCGAGCGCCTTGACCCGTGCCGCAAGATCCTCCTCGCTGGCTGCGTCCGCGATTGCCGATTCCGCGCGGTCGCGCTCGGACTCCCACGAGGCCATGCGCGCATCGACGGCGACCTTTGCGTCGCCAGTGGCAGCAGGTGACACGCGAGATGGGTCAACCAGCTCTTCCATCCAGCCAAACCACGTGGCGATGGCCCTCCGACGTGCCCTCCGCGACCACGACGTGCGGTGCTCACCGGGAAGAAGCGATGCGATCTCGGCGATCAGCTTCAGCTGCGCGATTCCCTCCACCGAAGCGCCGCGCACACGCATTGCCGGCTCTCCGTCGGGACCGGCGACCGTAAGGCTGGATGGATCTGTCGGCAATCCCATGCGAAGCTGCCGCTCAAGCGCAGGAATCGAGTCCTTCTCGTGGCGAAGTATCCGTCGGGCCACCTCATCGCGGACGGCTGGATCGGCGAGGGCCTCCGCCGGAGGCTCAAGGACCTGCATCGCGCTGCTCATGGAAGGCACGCCACGCACTCCACGCCCCGGAAGGCATCGGAACAGCGTGCGGCGCCGCTCACGGATGGTCCACTGCTCGAGGGCGATCCGCTGCGACTCTCTCGCCGACGGGTCATTCGCGAGGGATTCCATGAGCGCCGCAAAGAGCGCATTCTGGATCTCGATCGCCTCGATGGTCACGGCGGACGCACGGACCCGAAGCTGTTGCAGACGTTCGCCCTCAGCTCGATCGGATGCACTCGACTGAGCGCCCTCCAGCGCGGCGCGTCTTACAGCAACCATCCGGGCGCTCTCCTGATCGGCAAGCTCGGCAAAGGTCCGAGTCAACGTCCCATCGCGCAGTGCCTTCCAGCGCGCGACGTATGCGTCCATGGCGTGCCCGAATGCGGCCCGCTGCGCTGGAGTCGCCTCGATCTCGGATGCGATGCGCTCGACGGACTCGCTTCGGATGGCACGCGGCGCATCCGCGCCGAATTGCGCGGAGGCGTGCGGCGCACCCGCGGCGATGGACACGATGACGCTCGCCATCATGATGACTCGGGCGCGAAGCTGGCGACGGGGTCGAACCTGCATGGTGTCTCCTTGACCGGCCCGCCTTCGGGGCCGGGTCCTCTCTAGACGCACCTGAACCCCCGCATGTGACACGATTGCTCGCAGTTTGCAACACATCGCCGAAGTTCACGCCGAGCACCGGCGGGACTCCGGGCGCTCCCAAACCCCTACTGACAAGCGGGATGCGCTCACCATATCGACTCGCCGATGATGCCTCCGCTCACGCCGAGGGATTTGGTGCGTCCCATCACCATGGTGGGCTTGTTGAACTCGGTCACGTGGGCCATGTCGTTTCAAACAGGCCCTTCCACGCATCCGATTTCGCACAGGATTACCACGGGCGTGCCGTGCTCAAGACTCCGGGATTGACCGGACCGGTCGTGGTCGGGACGCTTGGCGACTGTGGGTTGACGGTGAAGTTCGACCTTGGCTAGGCAGTGCGTCGCTCCATGGCCCACAGCGGTGACAGCAGTGCTTCCGACACGCCGACGATCCATCGGGCGCAGGAGCCGCTCTCGCCACCCCCCCTGCCTCCGCTCACGCGGCGGGGCATGGCGCGTCCGAGGGTGGTGGAGCGTGTCAGCAGTTCAGACTCGAATTGATCCGAATGCAACAGTCGTTCAAGCACTCTCGGGATGAGCTCGCCAGCCATGTGAGCTGTTCGTTCGCCCACCGGAATCATCCGGAGCAGAAGAGATGACGCGCCCATGCCGAGTGCTTGTCTCTTGCATCGCGGGCTCCGTGATCACGGTCGCGATCTGCGCGGTTCAGGCACGGACGGCCATGGCCCGGCGAGGCATCGGGCTGCTTGCCTATGGCGGGACCGTCACGCTGGGCACATGGACACCACGATCTGGCGAAACGTTGTGGAACTGGGCTGCTTCCGATGCGTGGTGCGGCTCATGGTTCGCGGCGGTGCGGCAAGACGGATACGCGGTCTCCCAGATGTGGCACGCTCGAGATCTTGGGCTTGCTCAGTTAGGTGGCGCATCGCACACACTCGATCACCTTCCAGCGAGCTCCGGTTGGCTCGGCGATGCTTCAGTGACGGCGATGCCGTGGGTGGCGGGCATCGAGAGCCTCTCGGTCGGATGGCCGGTGCGCTGCCTGCGCGGCACCTATGTCTGGAACAGCCTCACGGAACATGATCACGTGCATCGCAGGGAAACCGTCGAAGGCCACGACGTGTCTGCATCTGATGCAGCGTGGGCGGCTGGCCTTCTTGGCATCACCGACCCCCAGCCGCCCCGCAGCGTCGTTCCGACACGGGTTCTCTGGACTGGCATGGCCATCAACCTGAGCGCGTGGACGATGATCGTGCTGGCGACGATCTCACTCCCAGCGATGGTCCGCGCGGCCCGGGGTGTCTGGTGGGAACGCCGCGGACGATGCACGACATGCGGATACGCGCTGGCCGCGACACCACACAGGACGGCTTGTCCTGAGTGTGGCGCCCGTAGTGACGCAACCCGAGACCCCAGAGGTGTCGGCTGACGGAACCGCTCTCGCCGGTTCGCTGGCTGCGACTGTGGGCGCGCCTCACCCGGCTCCGCTCACGCGCAGGGGCATGGCGCGTCCAGCGATACGGTGCAGGTCCGAGGACACATGACCAGACATTTGCTCCCGTGCATCCTCGCGCTCTCGCTTGCTGCATGCGCGTCGCCGCCACAGCCGCCGCCTCCGCCGGTGGTGCAACTGCCGCCATCCGAGGGCACGGTGCTCATGGTGGAGGTGTTTCGCCTCCCGAACGGCGTCACCTGGGATGAGGTGACGGCATACTGCTCAGATGGCCTACTGCGCCCTGGCGACATCGAGATCCGAGATCGACGGGAGGAACCAGATTCCGCCGATGCTCTGTGCTTCCGCGTTGCGTGGGCCAACGGCCTCCCGCAGCGCTGGGAGGGATGCGGATGCGACCGATTCGGGCGATTCGAGCTGTGCGGCGTCGCCGCGGCACGTGCGTTGACCGGCACGTGGGTGGCGAATCGATCGCGTAACAAGCTCTGGCGGATGCCGGCCAACATCTCCGTCGCGGCGCTCGTGGAGGTCGGCTGGTGGGACGACGCGTCGGCCCTCGCAGAACGTGAATGGGCGTGGAGCTGGGAAGCCGGGGACTCGACCGGCGCCGACAACACTCTTGATTCCGCGCTGCGTG
>VERO01000090.1 GCA_018882625.1 Phycisphaerales bacterium
GGTATGCACGCCCCGTTCGCTGCTGTCGTTCGCGCCGCCGTCCGCGACGGTGGCCAACGGCAACACGCTGACGAGTGCGGGCGGCGCGACGATCAGCTTCACGCCACTTGAGGGAGTCATCTTCGGCACCGACACCTCTGCACCCGCTCTCAACGGCGTGCCGGACTCCGTGACTTCATCGACTGGCACTGCGGACTCTCCGGAGATTGCCGCGTTCATCGCCGCAGCCGGTGCGGTGACGGCCACCGACAACTGCACGGGCGCGTCCCTCACGCGCACCGTGACCTTGCCGGGCGGGACGACGCAGCAGTCGCTTCCACCCCAGTTCTCCGAAGGCGTGACCTCGGTGACGTGGATCGCGCGGGATGCGTCAGGCAACCAGTCTGCGCCGCAGACGCGAACCGTCACGGTCAACCTCTGCCAGGCCGGGATGGTCACCTTCTACCCGGATGGCGATGGTGACGGGTTTGGGCGTGACGCCAACACGATCATGGCGTGCGCCACCAGTTCCCAGCCCGGATACGTGACCACCGGCGGAGACTGCGACGACGCCAACGACCAGATCAACCCCGGCGCCACGGAGGCATGCAACGGCGTGGACGACGACTGCGACGGTGCGCAGGACGAGGGCGCGCTCCAGACCTTCTTCCGCAACTTCGATGGCGACGGGTTCGGCGACTCCTACGTGTCGCAGCAGGCGTGCAGCGCACCCACGGGCTATGTCGCGGTGCCCGGCGACTGCGATGACATGCGTACCGACACGTATCCAGGGGCGCCCGAGCTGTGCGACGGCCGCGACAACGACTGCAACAGCCAGGCGGACGACGGGCTGCCCGCGTTCCCCTATCACGTGGATGCGGACCGGGACGGCTACGGCACCGGCGCTGCAGTCCAGCGCTGCGAGGCTTCGGCCCCGGATGGCTACTCGTCGAGGTCGGGCGACAACTGCCCGGACTCCTACAACCCCTCGCAGGCAGACTGCGATGATGACGGCACCGGCGATGCATGCGCGATCGCAGCGGATCCGGATCTCTACGACTGCGACGGCAATGGAGTGCCCGACACGTGCCAGCTTGCCGACGACCCGAACCTCGACACCGACGGCAACGGCATCATCGATGCGTGCCAGGGTCCGACCATCAGGCTGACGACTGCGTCCTCAGCCGTGGAGCCGGATGGTTACTTCTACGTCGACCTGTCGGAGATCCGCTTCGACACGCCGATTCTCGCCGGGTCCTTCCGCGTGAGCTACAGCGCCGACCTGATCGACTACATCGAGCTCGAGCCGACGGTGCACTACAGCGTGACGCTGATCGATGACACGGTGCAGGGCTCGGTGGGCGAGCTGCGGTTCTCCATCGCGGCCACCGGTGTGGTGGCCACGACACCTGAGGTCATCCTCGCACGGATCCTCGTGAAGGCAGTGGGCGGTCCCGTCTGCGTGCCCACCAGCATGATGGAGTTCCACGGCGGCGAGGCCGACAACACCATCTCCGACGCGAGCGGCCCGATTCCGGGGAACAGCTACGACCTGTACGCGAAGGCGATGATTGCCTTCGACGTGACTGCACCCGTGCTGGATGGCGTGCCCGCAGACATCTACGCCTATGCGGGTGGCGGCACGGCGATGGAGATCCCGCGCTACCTCAATGCCGACGTGAGCGCATTCGACTCATGCGGTGCGGGCGTCGAGCTTGAAGTCGACCTCCGCGTGACGCTTCCCGGAGGCATCCAGCGCACCACGATGCCCAGCGCGTTCCCGCTCGGGATGTCGGTCGTGCGGTGGCGGGCGGTGGACGCGGCCGGCAATGTGGCGAGGGCGACCCGCATCGTCGAGGTGGTCACTGGACCGCCGCCGCAGTGCGCGGCGGACCTCGACAGCACCGGCGACAGCGCCGATGTGGTAGATGGCCAGGATCTCTCCGTCCTGCTCGGAAGCTGGGGAGCGACGGGCATCGCCGCAGACATCAACGGCGATGGCATCGTCGACTCCACCGACCTGACCTACCTGCTTGGCGCATGGGGGCCGTGCCGGTGATGCGCGCAGGCTGATGCGGCTGGGCACGCCTGCATGCGGCCGTGCGCTGGACGCGCATCATGCCGACATCGCAGGCCGCTCCTCCTCGGCCTCGATCTCCTTGATGACGCCAAGCCTGCGCAGCTCAGGTGACATCCAGGCGATGGCGCCCACCGCGAGCACCGTGCCGATGCCCCCGGACACCACCGACACCACGGGTCCGAAGAGCTTCGCGACAAGACCGCTCTCGAACGCACCGAGCTCGTTGCTGCACTCGATGAACAGGCCGTTGACCGCGCTGACGCGTCCGCGCAGGCGGTTTGGCGTACGCAACTGCACCAGCGCGTGGCGGATGACGACGCTCACGTTGTCGACAGCGCCCGACACCAGGAGCGCTGCGAAGCTCAGCCACACCACCTGCGAGATGCCGAACACGACCATGCACACGCCAAATGCGGCGACCACCATGAGCAGCACGGGCCCTGCCCGCGTGAACCGCGGTCGCGCAGCCAGGACGATCGCGCTCGCAAGCGCGCCGATGTAGGGCGCAGCGCGGAGCCACCCCAGTGTGGCCGCGCCTCCGCCGAGGATCTGGTCCGCGAAGAGGGGGAGCAGGGCGGTGGCGCCTCCAAGCAGCACCCCGACCATATCCAGCGTGATCGCGGCAAGCACCGTGCGCTCCTTCCATATGTGGCTCATGCCGGCGAGCATGGCCCCGAATCCGCGGCCGCCTGAGGCCTGAGGAGCATGGCGGGGCCGCAGCGCGCACGTGGCCGCAGCGGACAGCGCGAGCAGCACGGCGCACGTCACGTAGACGACCCACGTCGGCATGTCGGCGCTGAGCGCGTAGCCAGCGAGCAGGGGACCGAGGATCGAGCTCGCCTGGAAGATGCCGCTGTTCCAGGCCAGCGCGTTCTCCAGCATGTCCTCGCGCACCAGCAGCGGCAGCAGCGAGCCGCGGCTCGGTGCGTTGAAGCTCCGGATGCAGCCGAGCCCGAAGAGCAGCGCGAAGAACATCCAGACCGGCGCATCCGCGTCAGCGCCGAACGCGGCGAAGCCCAGCGCGCCAAGCGCATAGGCGGCCCAGGTGGCGATCAGGATCCGCTTGCGGCTGTAGCGGTCGGCAGCGTGACCGGCGGGGAGGGCGAGCACGAAGACTGGCAGCGCACGCGCCAGGCCGGCGTACCCGAGCATCAGCGCATCGTGCGTCCGCTCCCAGATCTCCCAGAGGACGGTGGTCGAGAGCATCTGCAGGGCAGTTGCCGAGCAGAGGAACGCCACCGCAAAGATCGCGTAGTTGGGCTCGCGCGGGGCGCGTGCGAAGTCTGAGGCGATCCTTCGGACGGCGCGCAAGGTGGGGGAGGGTACCGCCCGCACTATCGTGCCACCCACCATGCAGGATCCGATGCGAGCGATGGCTGCCCGGCTGGTATGCGCCGGATTCCCCGGCACCGAGGTCGATGCAGGCCTTCGCGAGATGCTCGCGGAGGGAATCGGCGGGACGATCCTGTTCTCCCGCAACGCCACGACGGCGGAGCAGGTTCGCGCGCTGAGCGAGGCCATCAAGCGGGCGGCCGTCGCGCTCGGGCGCCCCGTGCCCTTCGTCTCGATCGATCACGAGGGCGGACGTGTGATGCGCGCCCGGGAGGGATTCACTGCCGTCCCCGAGATGCGCGAGGTTGGCGCCAAGGGACCGGAGGAGGCCGCACGGGTCGGCGCGCTCTTCGCACGCGAGCTGCGTGCGGCAGGCGTCGACGTCAATTTCGCCCCCGTGGTCGACGTGGACAGCAATCCCGCGAATCCCGTGATCGGCGGACGGAGCTTCTCGCGGGATCCCGCCCGCGTCGGTGCGTGCGCATCGGCATTCACCCGGGCCATGCAGGCCGGAGGCGTTGCCGCGTGCGCCAAGCACTTCCCCGGCCACGGCGACACGCATGTGGACAGCCACCTGGACCTACCGAAGCTGCCGCACGGGCTCGAACGGCTCCACGAGGTCGAGCTGCCGCCATTCCGGGATGCGATCGCCGCAGGAGTCGCATGCGTGATGACGGCGCACGTGGTGTTCGAGGCGCTCGATCCTGGCGTGCCCGCCACGATGAGTGCGCGTGCGGTCGATGGGCTGCTGCGCCGGGACCTCGGCTTTGGCGGTGTCATCTTCAGCGATGACCTCGAGATGAAGGCGATCGCGGACCGGATGGACTTCGGCGAGGCAAGCGTGCGCGCCATCGAGGCCGGATGCGACTGCCTGCTCGTGTGCCACGCGCTTGAGCGCCAGCGTGCTGCGATCTCGGCGATCGCCGAGGCCATCCGCAGCGGACGGCTGTCAGGCGAGCGCGTGGCGCTGTCGCATGCCCGGCTCGACGCGCTCAGGTCCGCGTACGTCCGCGTGCCCTGAGGAACCTGCGCATCGCGGCGACCGTGATGGAGGAGAGGTGGTGCTCCATCCCTTCCGCATCGAGGGATGCGTGCGGCTCAGGCACGCCGATCGCCCGCAGGAACCCGACGACATCGTCATGCCTCAGCCGTGCGGTGCGCGCCAGCGATGCGCCAGACCGCGTCAGCTCGACCGGACCGTACGGCGTCTTGCGCACGAGGCCTTCCGCAGCCAGGCGGCAGAGGGTCTTCACGACCGTCACGTGGCTCACCTGCATCAGTCGGGCGAGGTCGGCCACCCGGCAGGCGCCCAGCCGCAGGCGGATCTGCTCGATCGCCTCGACATAATCCTCGGCTGCCTCGCGGGCATGCTCCCGGCGCACCTTCGGGAAGGCGCCACGCGCCGAGCTCCGGGCGGTTGTCTGCTGCCGTCCCATGGGCTACGCTAGTGTAGCCATGGCTACACCCTGGATGGCATGTGCGGCGGCGCTCCCGGCAGCACTCGCCCTCGCCGTCATGCCAGCCGGACAGGGGCGCGGCGCACCGGCAGGGCCAGCCGGGACCGCCGGCGCCGCCGCACCCGCTCACACGCCGCCCCACGGGGCGCTGGCGCCTTCTGCCGGACCTGTGCGTGTCGTGGCGACGACATCGATCGGCGCTGATCTCGCGCGTCACGTGTGCGCGGACGTGCCGGGCATCACCGTCATGGCGCTGATGGGTCCTGGCGTCGACCCGCACATCTACCGTCCCACGGTGCGCGATGTGCGTGCGCTCGCGGATGCGGATGTGGTCGTGGCGCATGGCCTGCTCCTCGAGGGGCGCATGGAGGACCTGTGGCCGAAGCTGCAGCGCCGGGGCATCAGCGTGGTTGTGCTCAGCGACGCAGCCACCGCCGGCGACGACCCGCACATCTGGATGGACGCATCGATGTGGGCTGCGGCCGCGCGCCGGACCGGCGAGGCGCTCGCCGCCCAGATCCCGGACCGCGCCGATGCCATCAGGGCCAGCGCAGCTCAGGTGGCGACCCGCTGGATGGAGCTCGACGCCCAGGTGAGGAAGGCAGTGGCCACCATCCCACCGAAGCGACGCATGCTCGTGACGGCCCACGACGCCTTCGGGCACTTCGGTGCCGCATACGGCCTCGATGTGCGCGGAGTGCAGGGATTGTCGACTGAGGCGGAGACCGGGCTCGCCGACCTGCGCGCGCTCGTGGACGAGATCGTCGAGCGGCAGGTGCCTGCGGTCTTCCACGAGACCAGCGTGCCTGACCGTGCGATCGATGCGCTTGTCGAGAGCGCGGCATCGCGCGGGCACGCGCTTCGCAATGCGGCGGCGCTGCACTCGGATGCGCTCGGCCCGCCGGGCAGCGGCGCGGACACCTACGAGGGCATGATGCGATCCAACGTGCGAGCCATCGTGGAGGCGCTCGGAGGCGACGCATCGGCCATGGCGGAGAGCACCCGATGACACGCCACGGCGGCACGTCCGCGTGCTCACGCTCTGCGCAGCCACCAGCGCTCCTGGTGCGCAACCTGTCGGTCTCCTACGGTGCGCGACGGGCAGTCTCAGGATGCAGCTTCGAGGTGCCGCGCGGCAGCATCGCGGGCATCCTCGGCCCAAACGGCTCCGGAAAGACCACGCTCCTGAAGGCGTGCCTCGGGCTCCTTCCTGCCGAGTCCGGATCGGCGCTGTTTGGCGGCAAGGCGATTGCCGCGTGCCGCCCCGACGTGGCGTACATGCCCCAGCGCGAGAGCGTCGACTGGGATTTCCCGATCAGCGCGCTCGATGTCGTGTCGATGGGGGCGCATGTCCGCACGGGGTGGCTTGGCCTGCGCACGCGCGAGGCACGCCGTATCGCGCTGCAGGAAATGGCCACGCTCGGCATCGCAGAGCTTGCTGAACGTCCGGTCGGAGCCCTCTCAGGCGGTCAGCAGCAGCGGGTGTTCCTGGCGCGCGCACTCGCGCAAGGCGCATCGACATACGTCATGGACGAGCCGCTGGCATCGGTCGATGCGGCATCCGCACAGGTGGTGATCGATGCGCTTCGCGAGATGCGCCGGGCCGGACGCACGGTCATCATGGTGCATCACGATCTTGACATGGCCCGCGAGCTCTTCGACTGGGCCGTGCTGCTCGCGGGTCGCGTCGTGTCTGCTGGGCCGATTGGCGACGTGATGAGCGAGGCCAACCTCCGCGCGGCCTATGGCGGCCGGCTCGTGATGGTGGGCGCCTCGCCAGCTGCGGAGGCTGCGCATGTCTGAAGCTGAGGCTGCATGGATCGGTGATCCGCACGCGCTTCGCGTGATCGCGACCACAGCCCTGCTTGGCGCAAGCTCGGGCGCGATCGGCACGATGCTGACGCTCAGGTCGCGAGCGCTGGTGGGCGATGCGGTCGGGCACTCGACCTTGCCTGGTCTCGCAGGCGCATCGCTCGCGGGCATCGCGCTTGGGGGCACAGGCCGGGAGCTCTGGCTGCTGATGCCAGGAGCAGTCGCCGGCGCATGCACGGGCATCGCATGCGTGCACGCGCTGCAGCGCGCGCTCAAGATGAGCGCAGATGCGGCGATGGCCGTCACGCTCGGGACGCTGTTTGGGCTGGGCGTTGCGCTGCTGTCGGTGGTGCAGCAGGCGCCGGGCGGGCATCAGGCGGGGCTCGATGGGCTGCTGGTGGGTCGCGCGGCCACGCTGGTGACGTCAGACCTGCTGGCGTGCGCGGTGCTCGCGGCGATGACGCTCGCGCTGTTCGCCCTGTGCGGCCGTGACCTCCGCGCACTTGCGTTCGACGAGCCCTTCGCCCGCATGGTGGGCCGGCCCGTGTCGACGCTCTCGGCGCTTGTGTCCGCTGTTGTGGTGTGCGCAATCGTCGCGGGCACGCACGCCGTGGGTCTGGTGCTCGTAGTCGCCCTCCTGGTGATGCCCGCAACAGCGGCGCGCATGCTCTCGGATCGCTACACGACCGTCGTGGCTGCCGCGGCGGCGCTCGGTGCGCTCGGCGCCGCAGCAGGCACGGTGGCCAGCGCGACACGTCCCGGACTGGCTACCGGTCCGCTCATCGTCATCGCGTGCGCTGCGATCCTGGCGGTGGCTGTCGCCGTGCGTCGCATCCGGGGCGCACGCGGGAGCATGCCATGAGCGGCCTCGGCGCATGGACATGGGAAGTCGACGGGTGGATCGTCGCCATTGGCGCGCTTGCGGGGCTGGCGTGCTGCATACCTGGATCATGGCTGGTGGCGCGCCGCGAGGCCATGATGGCCGACGCGCTCTCGCATGCGGTGCTTCCAGGCATCGCGATCGCATTCCTCGCGACAGGATCCCGCGCACCCGGATGGATGCTGCTTGGCGCGATGGCCGCAGCGGGCGCGCTTGCCGGAGTCTCGACATGGCTCCGTGCCGCGGGGCGACTCGAGCGGGGAGCTGCGCTTGGCGTCACCTACACGACGCTCTTCGCGATCGGCGTGCTGCTGGCGTCAGGTGCAGCGCGCGAGGTCGACATCGACCCCTCATGCGTCCTGTTCGGATCCCTTGAAGTGGCCCCGCTGGATGCGGTCGCGATCGGGAGCGCGCTTGTGCCGCGTGCTGCGCTGCTGATGTGCGCCGTGTTCGCGGCGAACCTGGCGCTCGCGGCACTCCTGTGGCGGCCCATGCTGGCGGCAAGCTTCGACCGCGCGCATGCGCGCGCATGCGGGGTACGGGCTGGCGCCATGGATGCGGCAGTGGCGGCGATGGCGGCGGCGACCTGCGTCGCCTGTTTCGAGGCGGTCGGCAGCATCCTCGTGATCGCCATCATGGTGACGCCGGCGGTGACGGCGCGCCTGTGCTGCGGATCGCTGCGCGCCATGACAGCGGTGGCGGCGGCGATCGGAGCCTGTGGCGCGCTCGCTGGCCATGTGCTGGCGACCACGGCGCCCACGCTCGCGTCTCCGAGCAAGTTGATGCCTCGGCAGTCGAGGTGCCGGAGGTGGCCCGTGGCGATGGGCACGGTCATGCTC
>VERO01000386.1 GCA_018882625.1 Phycisphaerales bacterium
GCACGTGACGTCGGCCCTGGTCATCCTGGTCGGGCTCCTGCTGCTCAACGCCATCTTCGCGATGGCGGAGCTGGCGGTGATGACCAGCCGCCACTCGCGCCTGCAGCGCGCCGAGGCGATGGGCAGCCGCGCGGCGCGCGACGCGCTCCGTCTCGCGCGCGAGCCGACGAGGTTCCTGTCGGTGGTGCAGCTTGGGGTCACGCTCATCGGGATCCTGGCTGGCGCCTTCGGCGAGCAGAGGCTCGCTGGGTTCATAGCGGACAAGGTGCGGCAGGTGGAGTGGGCCGCGCCCTACGCGCAGTCCGTGGGCTTCACCAGCGTCATCGCAGTCATCACCGTGACATGGCTCGTGCTCGGCGAGCTTGTGCCCAAGCGCATCGCGCTCGCGTATCCAGAGCGCGTGGCCACGCTGATCGCCACACCGCTGCGCGCGCTCTCGTTTCTCGCTGCATGGCCGGTGAAGCTGATCAGCATGGCGACCGACGGCGTGCTCGCGGCGATCGGCCTGCGGCACCGCAGCGACGACGTCAGCGAGGAGGACGTGCGTGCGCTGATGGCGCGTGCGGCGTCGACCGGCGTCTTCAGCCCGCAGGAGCACGCGATCCTGCAGCGCGTCTTCCGGACGGGCGACCTGCTCGTGCGGGATCTCATGGTCCCCCGAGGGGATGTGGTCTGGATCGACCGCCGCGCCACCCCGGAGCAGCTGCGCGTGCTGATCGGCACGTCGCCCTACTCGCACTTTCCGGTGTGCGACGGCGATGTCGACCGCATCGTGGGCATCATCCACATCAAGGACGTGATCGCGCACGGGCTGCTGTCGGGGGGCGAGTTCCGGCTCGACGCGATCATGCGCCAACCGCTCTTCGTGCCCGAACTCATGCCGGCGCTCAAGCTGCTTGACCAGCTCGGGCGCACGCGCTCGCATGTGGCGGTAGTGGTGAACGAGTTCGGCGGCACGGAGGGCGTGCTCACGCTCAACGACATCTCGGGCGCCATCGTGGGCGATGTGGTGCGGTCGCACGACGCCGATGCGCCCGCGCTGCAGCGCCGCGAGGACGGATCGCTGCTGGTCGACGGGCGACTGCCGCTCATCGACCTTGTCGCGTCGATGCGGGTTCCCGCGTCCGCGCTGGACGAGCTGCCCGACGTGAGCACGGCGGCGGGCCTGCTGATGGCGCTGGTTGGACGCATGCCGCGCGAGGCGGATGCCGTCGCGTGGCACGGCTGGCGCATCGAGGTCGTCGACATGGACGGCACGCGCATCGACAAGCTCCTCGTCGCGCGCGATGCGAGCCCGGTGGGTGGCGTGCAGGACGGGTAGCCTTCCGGCGTCCCATGATGCCTGATGTCCCCAGCCCCTCATCGCTCCTCGCGCAGGCCAGCCCGTCGGCGGCGGGGGTGGCCCCGGGCGAGTCCATGAGCATGTTCGAGTACCTGCGCGCAGGCGGGCCGCTTGGATACGTGATGCTCGCGCTGTCGGTGCTGGGGCTCGCGCTGATGGTGCGCAACATCCTCGCGCTGCGCCGCAGTCAGCTGGTGCCGGAGGGCACCGTCGATGGGCTCCGGCCGCTCCTGCGGCGTGGCGACCTCGCGGCCGCCGCACGCCTCTGCAGCGATCCAGCGCGTTCGAACTTCGTGACCGAAGTGATGGGTGCCGCGATCCGCAGGTGCATGGGTTCGCCCATCGGCGCGCTCGAGGCGCGGCCTGCGGTCGAGGAGGCGGGCCAGGCGGCGACCATCAAGCTGCATCGGCTCAATCACGGCATCGGTGTGCTGGCTGCGGTGGGGCCGATGCTCGGGCTGCTTGGCACGGTCATCGGCATGATTGGCGCCTTCCACGCGATTGGCGCGCTGCAGGGCAGCGCGCGGTCGACGGAACTCGCCCGGTTCATGTCGCTGGCGCTCGTGAACACGGCGCAGGGG
>VERO01000091.1 GCA_018882625.1 Phycisphaerales bacterium
GCGCACGCACGGCGCGCCAGCCCATCACGCCCTCGAAGATCATGAACGACCCGCCGATGATGGCGCTGACGCCCACGATCCACGGCCAGTTCCCGTCAAGCACCCCGGCAGCGCGGAGCAGGATCACGATGGCGCCAGCAGCCTCGACGAGGATCCCCGCGAAAAGCCGGATGCGGCGGCCGGTGCGGTCGATGTTGCAGGTCAGTGGCATGGGTTGCCTGCGCTCACTTCGACGTGCGCGAGGCCTCGACCTGCGACATGATGAATCCCATTACGGCGTAGTCGTCATCCGACCACTTGCGGCTCGTGATGAACTTGTCCATCGCCTCGCTGCGCGCGGCGTACTCGGCGCGGAGCGCCTCGTACTGCTTCCGGCTGGCCTCAAGCGCCGCGTCAGACGAGGTGTCGACCTGAAAGGATGCCATCTTCATCTGCGCCGCAAGCCGATCCTTGGCCAACCGGCGGTAGGGCGCAAAGCGACCGTCACGGGCGAGCATGGCAAGCCGCCGCGTCTCGGGATCCTTCGAGTCGGTGCCACCCACATCATCCGAGCCCTGCGCAGCACCCGATGCGGTGGCGGGCGATGTGCCAGTCTGCGGTGCCGCGCCCGACTTCGGCGCCGTCCCTGTGGCGGGCGCTGCGCCCGCGGCTGTCGCGCTGCCCTGCGGTTCAGCAGTGGCCCCGGCCGACACGGCGGCGGCAGGCGCCGCGCTGCCAGCGGGGGCACTGCCTGGAGCGGTTGCGTTCGCGGGTGGGCTCGATGTCGCGGAGCTTGCGGTGGCGCTGGGCGTAGGCGCCTTCGGCGCGGCTGGGGTGCCCGTGGGTGCCGATGCCGCTTGGCCGGCGGGCGCCGGTGACGAGGCCTGTGTCGCCATGCTGCCTCCGGGTGCAGAGGAGGCTGGACTGGCCGCGCTTCCGGAGTCGACCGCGGCAGGCGGCGCGGGCGTCTCGTCCTTTCCGCAACCGGCGCAAATCAGCGCCAAACCAGCGCAACGGAGCGCAACCGCGATGCATCTCGAGCGAAGACTCATGATGAGGAATGGTACCGGTTGGGCGTTCTGCAGCCCGAATGCCGCTGATATCCTCGTTTCGATGCACCGACCGCAGGCCAACCGCAGGGCATTCACGGTCACCGAGCTGCTGGTGGTCATCGGCATCATTGCGCTGCTCGTGACCATCGTGGTGCTTGGCGCCCAGAAGGTCGTGACGCTTGCCCGCGTCTCCAAGGACCTGAGCCAGCAGCGGGCCATCACGAACGCCCAGTCCGCGTACGCCTCCGACAACAACGACGCGTTTGCCAGCAACCGCACCGAGGGGCTGAGTGGCAGCAGCCAATGGAGCCAAGTGTCCTTCACCGTCCCCATCAATGGCACCCAGTACCCCTACCTGCTGAATAACGGGAACACCAACCAGGATCGCTACCACTGCTGGGTGCGCACCTACGGGGGCAACGTCGTCAACGTGCCTGGGCAGGGCCAGACGGAGCGCGAGTCGGCCATCACCTCAGGCGTGCTCTATCCGTACATCGGCAGTGTGGGCAGCTACCGATCTCCCTACGACCCGACAAGGCGCCTCCGCAGCTACTCGATCAACTCCTTTGTGGGCGTCACCGTTCCTGAGGACGCAGCCTTCTACATCCAGAACTGGGCGAGCTGGATCGGCTGCAAGGGCATCGCACCGGGCGAGTTCAACACCACCAAGCGCTCCCGGGTCCCGAGACCCTCGCAGACGATCATGTCGATCATCGAGGACGATACGCGGCTCGCGGGCTCGAGCAGCGGCAACTACTTCAACAACAACGGATGGGTTGTCGACCCGCGCGCACCAGCCGGCACGCCCAACCAGGGCTCGTGCATCGCCGGCGGATGGAACGGCTGGATCGACTGGCCCGCCTTCTGGGACTCGAAGTACATCACGTACAGCTACGTGGACGGCTCGACCGAGTCGTACCAGATGATCAACCCGAACGTGGAGCGTGCGATCGTGGGTCCGCCCTTCCCGGGCGCTGACCACAACTACGCGCAGCCCCCCGACTCGCCCGGAAGCCCATGGCGCGAGGACTGGATGCACTTCCGCGAGCGCCTGCTGCCGGGCGTCATCCCGCCGATCATCAACCGCTCGCTGATCCCGCAGTCGTGATTCGCCCGCAGGAGCGCGCCGCATGGGATCGCGCGCTCGGACGCGGCGTCGCGATCGCCGCGGGCGGCATCAGAAGTCGCAGGTCTTGGGCGTGCGCGGGAAGGGGATCGCGTCGCGGATGTTCGCCATGCCGGTCGCGTAGATCACCGTGCGCTCGAAGCCCAGACCGAACCCGGCATGCGGCACCGTGCCATAGCGGCGCAGGTCGCGGTACCACCAGTAGGCGTCCTTGTCGAGCTTCATCTCGTCGAGCCTGCGGTCGAGCATGTCGAGGCGCTCCTCGCGCTGGCTTCCGCCGACGATCTCGCCGATGCCCGGAGCGAGGATGTCCATGGCCGCCACCGTGCGTCCGTCATCGTTCATGCGCATGTAGAAGGCCTTGATGTCCTTGGGGTAGTTCATCAGGATGACGGGCCGGCCGACGAGCTCCTCGGTGAGGTAGCGCTCGTGCTCGCTCTGCAGGTCGCAGCCCCACGACACGGGGAACTCGAACTTCCGGCCCTTGGCAATGGCCGCCTCGAGGTGCCTGATGCCGTCCCCATAGTCCATGCGCTCGAAGGATGCGCCCACCAGCGCCTCAAGCCGCGCAATGCAGCCCTTGTCGATGCGGTCCGCGAAGAACTTGAGGTCGTCGCCGCGCTCCTCGAGCAGCGCGCGGAACATGTACTTGAGCAGGTCCTCGGCGAGCTGCGCGTCCTCGAGCAGCGTGGCGAAGGCGATCTCGGGCTCGATCATCCAGAACTCGGCGAGGTGGCGCGCCGTGTTGGAATTCTCCGCGCGGAAGGTGGGCCCGAAGGTGTACACCTTGCTGAGCGCGCATGCCCACGTTTCCACATTGAGCTGTCCTGACACCGTCAAGTGCGTCTCGCGCCCGAAGAAGTCCTGCGAGAAGTCGACTGTGCCCTCTGGCGTGCGGGGGATGTTCGCCAGGTCGAGCGTCGACACGCGGAACATCTGTCCCGCGCCCTCGCAGTCGCTTCCGGTGATGATGGGCGTGTGGATCCAGAAGAACCCGCGCTCGTGGAAGAAGCGGTGCACCGCCATCGCGAGGCAGTGGCGCACGCGGCCGATCGCGCCAAAGGTGTTGGTGCGGGGGCGCAGGTGCGCCACCTCACGCAGGTACTCGAAGGTGTGGGGCTTGGGCTGGATCGGGTACGTGTCCGGGTTCTCCACCCATCCCACGACCTCGATGCGCGAGGCCTGCATCTCCACGGGCTGGCCCTTGCCCTGGCTGGGCACGATCTCGCCCTCGGCGACGACCGCGCACCCTGCGGTCAGCTTCGCCACCTCCGAGGCGTAGTTGGCCAGCGAGTTCGGCGCCACCACCTGGAACGCATCAAAGCACGATCCATCGGACATCTGCACGAAGGAGAGTCCAGCCTTGGAGTCGCGGCGCGTGCGGACCCAGCCCTTCACGCGCACCTGCTTGCCGAGGTGCGCGGCGTGCTCGCGGAAGATCGATGCGACCGAAGCGTCAATCATGATGCGGAGAGAGTAGAGGTGAGGCGCGCGCTACGGCCGCTGCCGGCGCGCGAGCCAGGCGCGCATCGCATGAAGCAGCTCGTCGGGATCGTGGGACGCGCTGGCCTCGATCAGCAGGTGCACTCCCGGCAGGATCGTGGCCGCGTGCAGCGGCGTCGGACTGCCGGAGGCGCTGCGGACCGGTTCCGCCTCGGGTTCGGCCTGCGGCTTCGGCATCTGCGCTGCCGCACCCGTCGACCCCGACTGGAGGAGATCACCGACCTGCTGCCACAGGTCCTGGTCGGAGCGGCGCTCAAGGCGCGGTGCGATGTCGGCGAGGCGCGCGCCTCCGGCCTGAAGCAGTTTCGTCATGACGGCACGTACAAGGTGCGTGGACCGATACACCGCACGTCGACCTCCGGCGCGGCGAGGCGGAGGCACGATGCCGAGCGTCTGGTAGTAGCGCACGGTGCGCGCATCGAGAGTGGGCCGGACCCGCCCATCGACCTGGGCGCTGGTCGCGGCCGCAAGAAGCGCGTTAGCGCGCTCCACCGCCTGATCGAGCGTCATGGCGTCATCTGGCACCCAATTCAGCGGCGAGGTTCTGGACATTGCTGTATCAGTACTATACTGCAATTCAACATAAATGACAGCAATATACTGTCACATATGACATGACGGCAGGAGCCATCGACCTCGTCGGCGTAGAAAGCCATCCATCACGGGCTTAGAGGCCGAACCTCCGCTGCAATGTTGGCACGCCAATTGCATTCGTGGGGAGGTCCGAGCAGTACCTATGGGCTACGCACTCCGATACCCGATGCCAGACGGACCGCTCCCCAGTGGTGCTGGTGGTGGCTTTGGGGGGTCTGGTGCGTTCACGCACGGCGCAGCCGGTGGGTTTGGGGTCGGCAGTGCAGGACCGCAGGGAGGTCGCCTCAATCTTCTGCTCGCCGACAGCGGATGGCGCAGCCCGAGCTTTGCCGACCAGCTTCCGCCGCTCCTTGCCCCGATGGGCGTGCACTGCCTGCTGGCGCGCACCGCCCGCGAGGCGACCCTCATTGCCGATCGGGCGCTTGCCGCCCGTGAGCGCATCCACATCGCCGTGATCGATGTCGAGACCCCGGTTGACGAGTCCAAGTCCGGTCGCGCACAGGCTGGCGGGCCGCTCGTGCTCGAGCTCCTGCGCCGCATGACGGCACCGCCGGCGACGGTCGTCGTGCGACCGCGCAGCCCCGTGATGCGCGACGCCAACCGCACGCTCAACGATGCGCTGCGCCAGGGTGCGTTCGCGGTGCTTGACCAGCCGTGCCCACTTGAATCAATGCTCGAAGTGCTCCGCCGCGTCCTTGCGCGGCAGCACGGAGGGCACTGGCCCGTCGCGTGACGGGCCTCCACGTTCTTCTCAACTTCGCACTTTCGATAACGGAGACAGCACCATGGCACTGAAGGTTCGGCCCCTCGGAGACAAGATCCTCGTCAAGCGCGACGACCCGCAGACCAAGACCGACTCTGGCATCTTCCTGCCCGAGTCCAGCAAGGAGAAGCCCAAGCAGGGCAAGGTGATCGCGCTCGGTGACGGCCCGCTCAACAAGGACAAGGGCACCCGCATGCCGTTCACCGTCAAGAAGGGCGACACCGTCATCTTCACGACCTACTCGGGCACCGAGGTCAAGATCGACGGCGAGACGTACCTCATCATGACCGAGGAAGACATCCTCGGCGTCATCAGCTGATCCACCCCACCAGGCAACACACGGAGACATACACATGCCAGCAAAGCAGATTTCGTACGACAACGACGCGCGCGAGAAGATCCTCCGCGGCGTGCAGAAGCTCGCCAAGGCCGTCAAGGTCACCCTCGGCCCGTCGGGCCGCGTGGTGGTCCTCGAGAAGTCCTTTGGAGCTCCCACGGTCACCAAGGACGGCGTCACCGTCGCCAAGGAGATCGAGCTCGAGGACGCCTACGAGAACATCGGCGCGCAGATGGTGAAGGAAGTGGCCGGCAAGGCATCGAAGGATGCCGGCGACGGCACCACGACCGCGACCGTCTACGCCGAGGCGATCTTCCAGGAGGGCCTCAAGAACATCACCGCCGGCGCGAACGCCAACGCGGTCAAGCGCGGCATCGACAAGGCGGTCGACACCGTCGTGTCCGAGCTCAAGCGCATGTCCAAGCCGGTCAAGGACTCGAAGGAGATCGCGCAGGTCGGCACGTGCTCGGCCAACCAGGACACGCAGGTTGGCGGCATCATCGCCGAGGCGATGGACAAGGTCGGCAAGGATGGCGTGATCACCGTCGAGGAGGGCAAGAGCCTCGAGACCGAGGTCGAGCTCCTTGAGGGCATGCAGTTCGACAAGGGCTACCTGAGCCCGCACTTCGTGACCAACCCGGCCGCGATGGAGTGCGTGCTCGAGGACGCCTACATCCTCATCCACGAGAAGAAGATCTCCAGCGCGAAGGACATGCTCCCTGTGCTCGGCAAGATTGCCGAGAGCGGCAAGAGCCTGCTCATCGTCGCCGAGGACATCGAGGGCGAGGCCCTCGCCACCCTCGTGGTCAACCGCCTGCGCGGTGTCCTGAAGGTCTGCGCCGTGAAGGCCCCTGGCTTCGGCGATCGCCGCAAGGCGATGCTCGAGGACATCGCGGTCCTCACGGGCGGCACCGCCGTCATGGAGGAGCTCGGCATCAACCTCGAGAACATCGCGCTCAACGAGCTCGGCCGCGCGAAGAAGATCACCATCGACAAGGACAACTGCACCATCGTCGAGGGCGGCGGCAAGACCAAGGACATCCAGGGCCGCATCGAGCAGATCAAGGCCCAGATCGACATCACGAGCAGCGACTATGACCGCGAGAAGCTCCAGGAGCGCCTCGCGAAGCTCGCGGGCGGCGTGGCGCAGATCAACGTCGGCGCCGCGACCGAGGTCGAGATGAAGGAGAAGAAGGCCCGCGTCGAGGACGCGCTGCATGCGTGCCGCGCGGCTGTCGAGGAGGGCATCCTTCCCGGCGGAGGCGTGGCCGTGCTCCGCGCGCGCAAGGCGCTCGAGAAGCTCCGCAAGGGGCTCGAGGGCGACGAGGCGACTGGCGTGGACATTGTGCTGCGCGCGCTCACGGCGCCGGTCAAGCAGATCGCGGCCAACTGCGGTCTCGACGGCTCGATCGTGGCGCAGAAGGTCGAGGAGAGCTCGGACAACAGCTACGGCTTCAACGCCGTGACGCACGAGTACACCGACCTCGTCAAGGCCGGCGTGATCGTGCCCACCAAGGTGGAGCGCGTGGCGCTGCAGAACGCGGCGAGCATCGCCGGCCTGCTGCTCACCACCGACTGCGCGATCATCGAGATCAAGGAGAAGAAGGCCAAGGTCCCCGCCGGCGGCGCTGGCGAGGACATGGACTACTGATCCCCTGAGCTCGCACGAACAGCATCGGGTCGGACACGGCAGCGTCTCGCCGGAACCCCGACCCGGTCAACCAGGCCCCGGCCGCAAGGCTGGGGCCTTTTCCGTTTTGCGCATGGGCATCTCGCCCCGCGGCGCGCGCGCGATCGGGCGAGCCGGCGCGCGCGGTGCCCGCTACCTGCACCGCATCACGCCCTCGTGATCGAGGGTCCAGATGCCGTGCTCGGCGATCCACATCGAGTTCAGGCGCACGTTCGACACGCGGATGACCAGTCGCTCCTCAAGCGTGTCCGCATCGAGGATGCGCAGCGTGCCGTCGTGACCGCCGACAATCATCCGATCGCCAGCCGGATCGGCCATCATCGCTGTGGGCCGGCTGCGCTGCGATCGGATCTGACTGAGCACGACACCATCGCGGTTGAGCCGCAAGACCAGCCCATCGCGTCCGCCGGCGTAGATGCGTGCCCCCGGGGCCGACGCGACGCTCACGCACTGCTCGCGGAACTTGCGCTCCCACAGCAGATGGCCACCCTCGAGGTCAAGCGCGACGCAACCACGGACCGTGGATGCCACAAGCAGCAGTCCCAAGTCCCTGTCGGTCGACATGGCGGCCACGCCAGACATGCGTGCAGGGCCCCTGTCCGCAGCCTCCTCGTCGCTGCCGACGAACAGGCCGCACTCCCATCGCAGGCTGCCAGTGGCGGCATCGATGCACACGATCACGCCATCCTCGCGCAGAGCGCAGAGGCTCTCCCCCTCGTGTGAGCGGGCGATGCGCGCAACCGTCGCGCATCCGGTGTCGAGGATCACGTCCTGGCCGTCGTGGCCTGTCATGTGGAGCGCACCTGAACTGTCGATCCACGCAGACCAATCGCGCGAGACCACGATCTCCCGACGGTCGGTGCGTGCGCCAGTCCAGCGCTCGACATCTCCGGCCGGCTGCAGGCGGAGCGCGTGGCGGCTGGCAATCCACAAGCCCTTAGGAGTCGGCTGGAGAGCCCAGATCATGTCGGGGCTTCCCGGCATGGGCGTGCAGGCGCCGGTCTGCACGTCCCAGACCGCGAGCACGCCGTCGGCACCTGCAGAGGCCACGCGACCGTCGGCAAGTCCGCGTATCGACCAGATGAAGTCGCGGTGCATGCGCCCCGTCCATGCGGGCTCGCTCGCGCCAGGCGAGTACTTCCTGAGGGTGCGGTCCCAGCCGCCGACGAGCACCGAGCCGTCAGTGTCGCTGGCCCACACTGCGGTCTGCAGAGCCGGCGGACACTGCAGCGTGCGCACAACGGCACGGCGGGACGGATCGATGA
>VERO01000387.1 GCA_018882625.1 Phycisphaerales bacterium
TGCAGAGCCATGGCGCGAGCGGGTCCCGTCCGCCGACGCCGTCGTCGTGACGCGGCTGCGCGATGCCGGCGCTGTCATGGTCGCGAAGACGGCGGTCGGGGCGCTTGCCTACGGCGACATCTGGTTCGGCGGCACCTGCCGCAGCCCGTGGGATCCGGAGAAGGGGTCCTCGGGCTCGAGCGCCGGCAGCGCGTCAGCCGTCGCCGCCGGGTGCGTGCCCTTCGCGGTTGGCACCGAGACGCTGGGCTCGATCGTGTCACCGTGCGAGCGGTGCGGCACGACGGGCCTGCGCCCCACGTTTGGCCGCGTCTCGCGCGAGGGATGCATGGCGCTGTGCTGGTCGTGGGACAAGATCGGGCCGATCACCCGATGCGTGGCCGACACCGCCATTGTCCTTCAGGCGATCAATGGAGCGAGCCTGGGTGACCCCTCAAGCGTGTCAGTGCCGTTCATCGCACGATCGTCGAAGCCCCTCGCGCAGATGCGTGTGGCCGTGGACCCATCCTGGATTGAGGCTGACGGGGCTCAAGTCATGCCTTCCGCCATCGCCGCACTTCGCGGTGCGGGCGTCACCGTGGTTGAGCGCGCGATGACGCCGCCGGGCGACCCGGGCGTGATGATGCTGGGCCTGGTCGCGGAGGCGGCTGCGGCGTTCGAGTCGATGACGCGCAGCGGTCTGGATGACCAGCTCTCGTGGCAGGCAGACGAGGCGTGGCCGAACACCTTCCGCAGGGCATGGTTCGTGCCGGCGATTGAGCTTGTGCAGGTGGAGCGCGTGAGGCGGCGCTTCATGCAGTGGATGCGCACATGCATGGGCGACGCGGATGCGCTGCTCTGCCCGCCGTTCGCGGGCGGCATGCTCATGATCACGAATGCGACGGGACACCCGTGCCTCGTGCAGCGGGCCGGCTTCCTGGATGCGCGCACCCCGACGGCAGTGACGCTGATCGGGCGGCCCTTTGACGAAGGTACGGTGGTGGCACTCGGCGGCGTCATCGAGCAGGGGCTCGATGTCTGGCGGCGAAAGCCGGGCCTCGGCAGCTGGAGTCGCGGTCAGTAGGGGAGCCGTTGAGCGCTTCATGCGCACGATGCAGAGGAAATCCGCTTCGCTCGAGGTGGCTGCGCGGAGTGTCATCGGCGCACCCATCTGCCGGGAACCGACTGGGACGGGAGTCAGGAACCCGGATCTGACAGCCTGTTGCCTGCTGCGCTGCGCAGCCACTTGCGGAACGACGGTATCGCGCGGAGCGCTGGCCGGAGGCAGTCGATCGCCATCTCCGCCTCCTCCTCGCTTCCGGCAAGGTAGGAGGCAGCCCTGTAGCGCCTTCGCCTGAGCGGCCCTCTCATGCAGGCGGCGACGAAGCCGTTTCGTGTGGTGGTGCCCTTGAGCTCGTGCCACATCGCGCCTTCGTGCTGCGCGAAACCTCCGGCCGAGGTTGCGGCCGCATCATGAACCACCCGGACCGGATGCCGGCGAGCAGCGCGCCCGTCGAGCGCCAGGGTCTCCCTCGCAGGCACTTGCGCCCATCTGGACATGGGGACCGCATGCGGGTCGAATCCGCAGCCATGATCAGGTCGCAGAAGCAGATGACCGGCATGTATGGGCACCCGGTCGCCGAGAACCCGATTGACCGCATGTTCGACTCGGTCTACGCGCACTACGGCCTGGACTGGCAGTTCTGGAAGAGCGACATCGCGAGCGAGGCGGATCTTGCGCTCGCGGTTGCAGCGCTGCGACCGCTTGGGTATCGAGGCATGTGCATCACCGTGCCATGGAAGGTCGCCGTGATCCCCATGCTTGACGAGGTGGATGATGACGTGCGCGCGATTGGTGCGGCCAACTACGTGACCATCGAGCACGGCCGGCTCATCGGCCACAACAATGATGGCAAGGGTCTCGTGAAGGCGATCCGTAAGGT
>VERO01000092.1 GCA_018882625.1 Phycisphaerales bacterium
CCTCAAGCGTGCCGCTCATCGTGCCGACCACCGTGCCCTGGTCACCATCGGCGCCGGGCGCGCCCGCCGCCACCTGCGACGAGAGGCACGCAGACCCGTTGGACGATGCCGCCGCGGTCGCCGGCTTCGCGGCAGGCGCAGCCTTCGCAGGCGCCGCCGGTGCGGCCGCCCCGCCCGCACCGTAGCGCACCAGCACAGCGCCCACCTTGATGATGTCGCCGGGACTGCCGCAGAGCTCGGTCACCGTGCCGGCCCACGGGCTGGGCACCTCGACAAGCGCCTTGTCCGTCTGCATCTCGGCGAGCGTCTGGCTCTCCTTCACGGCGTCGCCCGGTTTCACCTTCCACGAGATCAGCTCGGCCTCCGCGAGTCCCTCGCCAAGGTCAGGCAGCAGGAAGTGGCTCTTGTCCGCGGGTTGCTTCATTCCAGCCATGGTGTGCTCCGGAGTGGGGCGTGTCGGTCGCGCCGATCCGCGGTTCAGTAGGCGAGGCTCTCGTCGATCGCACGGCCGATGCGCGCGGCATCAGGCATGTACTCGAGCTCGAGCTTGTAGTAGGGCATGATCGTGTCGAAGCCCGCAACGCGCTGCACCGGAGACTCGAGGTGCAGGAAGCACCGCTCCATGATGCGCGCCGAGATCTCGGCGCCGAAGCCGCACGTGAGCGGCGCCTCATGCACCACCACGCAGCGCCCGGTCTTCTTGACGCTCGCCTCGATCGTGTCGATGTCGAAGGGATAGATCGTGCGCAGGTCGATGAGCTCGATGCTGCGTCCGCTCTTCTCGATCGCCTGCATGCACTGCACGACGCTCGCGCCCCAGCTCACCATCGTGAGCTCGGTGCCTTCGCACACGGTGCGCGCCTCGCCAATCGGGATCGTGTACTCGTCCTCGGGCACCTCCTCGCGGAAGGCGCGGTAGATGCGCTTGGGCTCGAAGAAGATCACCGGATCGGGATCGCGGATCGAGCTGATCAGCAGTCCCTTCGCGTCGTACGGAGAGCTCGGCATCACCACCTTGATGCCGGGCTGGTGCGCGTAGATCGCCTCAGGCGAGTCGCTGTGCAGCTCGGGCGCGTGGATGCCGCCGCCGACGGGCACGCGGATCGTCATCGGCACCGTGAACGCGCCGCGCGTGCGGGTGCGCATGCGCGCCGCGTGCGAGCAGATCTGGTCGTATGCGGGGCCGAGGAACCCGTCGAACTGGATCTCCGGCACCGGGCGCAGGCCAGCCATCGCGAGTCCGATCGACGTGCCGATGATGCCGCTCTCGGCCAGCGGCGTGTCGACCACGCGGTGCGCACCGAAGCGCTTCTGGAGCCCCTCGGTGACGCGGAAGACGCCGCCGTTGGCGCCCACGTCCTCTCCGAGCAGGATGACGCGGTCGTCCTTCTCCATCTCCTGGATCAGGGCGAGGTTGATGGCCTGGACAAGCGTGAGATTCGCCATGGAAGCCACAGCGTATACGCCGACCCAACGCCCGAGAAGGCGCGTGACCGCATGACCCGGGCGCTGCAACGGCCGGATAGGGCCTGACCGAGCGCCCCGCGCACGGCGCACCCATGCAGTGCGGGCTGCGCCGGGACCCCCACCTTCGCTACGCTTCTGGTTTCGGAGCGACCCATGCCCATCACCAACGCCATCTCCATCGAGATCCCCCGCATCTCCATCCTCGACGAGAAGGGGAACTTCGACGAGAAGCTCGGCAAGGGCCTGATCCCTGATGCGGATCTCCTGAAGCTCTACGAGGCGATGAGCTCGTGCCGCCACCTCGACGAGGTCGCGTTCCGGCTGCAGCGCTCCGGCCGCATGGGCACGTACCCGCAGAACATGGGGCAGGAGGCCACAAGCCTCGGCGCTGCCTACGTCCTCAACAACGACGACTGGCTCGTCACGTGCTACCGCGAGAACTGCGGCCTCTTCTGGCGCGGCGTCCCGATGGAGTCGATCCTGCTGCACTGGATGGGAGACGAGCGCGGCAACGCGATGCCCCGTCCGCACTTCGCCACGCCCATCGCGGTGCCGATCGGCACCCAGATGCTGCATGCGACCGGGCTCGCCTGGGCCGCCAAGTACCGCGGCGAGAAGCGCATCTCCTGCACGTTCTTCGGCGACGGCGCCACCAGCGAGGGCGACTTCCACGAGGCCGCGAACTTCGCCGCAAACCTCGACATCCCGGTGGTCTTCTGCTGCCAGAACAACTTCTGGGCGATCAGCGTGCCCGGCAAGATCCAGTGCAGCGCGCCGACCGTCGCGCAGCGCGGCATCGCCTATGGCATGCCCTGCATGCAGGTCGACGGCAACGACATCTTCGCGTGCGTCTACGCGGTGAAGAAGGCCACGGAGCGCGCGCGCGCCGAGGGCAAGCCGTCGTTCATCGAGTTCGTCACCTACCGCCTCGGCGACCACACCACCGCCGATGACGCGCGCCGCTACCGCGACCAGGCGGAGGTCGATGCGTGGAAGGCGAAGGACCCGCTCATCCGCATCCGGATGCTCATCGAGAAGCGCAAGCTCTGGGATGACGCCAAGCAGGAGGCGATGATGGCGCGCATCGAGAAGGACATCGCCGCCGCGATCGAGCGCGCCGAGCACATCGAGGCCCCTCCGCGCAGCGACGTCTTCGACTACACGTTCGAGGAGCTGCCAGCGGACCTGCGCACGCAGCGCGAGACGTTCGAGACGACATCGCTCGGGCAGGAGCGCGCAAGCAACCCCGCGAGCGCCTGACGACGTCCGGCGCCGCACCGCACCGCACCGGTGTTGCCCCGCGTCGTGCTCGTCGGCAGATGGCCTACCGCACCAGCGCTGCACCGTCGGCGCGGTGATCGCTGCCGCAGACCCATGTGGGCGTCTGCGCGTTCAGGCGCCTGATCGCCTGGCCGCGCCCGAATGTGACCGACCGCGACTCCGCGACCTCGATCTCGTGCCCCATGCCGCGCAGCCGGTCTGCGAGCGCCGCCGGGAACCCCGGCTCGAGCATCACACGCATCCCGCGTGTCCACTGCCATCGCGGCGCATCGAGCGCAGTCTGCGGATCAAGGCCATGGTCGAAGATGCGCGAGATCACCTGCAGCTGCCCCTGCGGCTGCATGAATCCGCCCATCACACCGAACGCCATCACGGGATCGGTCCGGCCACCGATGGCCGAGCGCGTCACGAAGCCGGGCATGATCGTGTGATAGGGGCGCTTGCGCGGGCCTACGGCATTGGGGTGCGAGATCTCAGGCGTGAAGCAGGCGCCACGGTTCTGCAGCGCGATGCCCGTACCGGGCACCACGATGCCCGAACCCCATCCCATGTAGTTGGACTGGATGAGCGACACCATGCCGCCTTCGGCATCGGCGGCGCACAGGTAGACGGTGCCACCCGGCTTGGGGATGCCGCGGCAGAGCGGCTTGGCGCGGAACGGATCGATGCTCGACGCGAGGTCATCGATGCGGTGCGGATGCAGGAGCGCCTCAGTGTCGCCAGGAAGCCACTCGGGATCTGCCACGTGCGCGTGCGCATCGGCGAACCCGAGCTTCATCGCCTCGATCTGCAGGTGGATGCCCTCTGGACCCTCCGGCTCGCGCGTGCGCAGGTCGAAGCGCTCGAGCACGGAAAGCGCGACCAGTGTGGCGATGCCCTGCCCGTTCGGCGGCAGCTCGTGCACCTGCACATTGCGGTAGGGGACGTGGAGCGGCGTGACGCGCAGCGTCCGGTGCGCCGCGAGATCTTCCGCGGAGAGCGGCGCGCCTGCCTCGGCAGCCGCCGCCGCGATTCGCCCGGCGAGCTTCCCGGTGTACAGGTCAGCGCCGCCGGAGGCGGCAATCGCCTCAAGCGTGGCGGCGTGGTCCGGAAGTCGCACGATCTCCCCGGCGGACGGCGGGGCCCCGTCGAAGAGGAACGCGCTGGCCCATGCCGCATGCTCACGAAGAGTGTCCGACGCGCGTGCCCATGCGCGTGCGGTCAGTGGCGAGACCGCGTAGCCCTCGCGCGCGTAGCGCACTGCGGGCTCGAGCAGATCCGCAAACGCGAGACTTCCGTGGGCGCTCCACAGGTCGTGCCACAGCGCGACCTGGCCGGGTACGGTCACCGGAAGCCACCCACGCTCCGGCACCACGCCACCCACGCCGACCATCGAGCGCTCGAGCGCAGCGGGCGACTGGCCGCTTCCGTTCCAGCCGTGCAGCGCGCCGCCCGAGCCGGATGCGCTTGGCATCCATGCCATCGCGAACGCATCGCCCCCAATCCCGTTTGACGTGGGCTCGACGACGGTGAGTGCGGCAGCGGTGGCGATCGCGGCATCCGCCGCGTTACCGCCGCGGCGCAGCATCTCCATGCCCGCCTCCGCGGCGAGCGGCTGGCTCGTAGCCACCGCGGCAGATCCGTAGACCGGCTGCCGGAATGGTTGGTGCCCCATGCGCGCCCTGGACAGGGAGGATCGCGGCGTCAGACCCCGACGGGCTGCGCGTTGGCCTTGGCCTTGCGGACGGACTCGATGCGCCGCTTCGCGAATGCGATGGCCGCATCAGAGGTGCTCGCCGCGTGCGACGACTCCTTGAACACCGTCAGGGTCGTTTCCTCGATCGCGGCGACCTTCTCGTCGATGCGCTTCTCGGTCAGGCCCACATAGAGCCCGCCAAGGCGGATGAGCCCGCCCGCATTGGCGATGAAGTCCGGCGCGTAGAGGATGCCACGCTGCTTGAGCAGCGCGCCATCGGCATCGGGATGCAGGAGCTGGTTGTTGGCGGTGCCGCAGACGACCTGGCACTTCAGCTGCTGGATCGTCTTGTGGTCGAGGATGCCGCCGAGCGCGCACGGCGCCAGGATGTCGAGCTTCTCCGCGAAGAGGTTGCGGTCGTTGCCGAGCGCGACGCAGCCGAGCTCCTCGACGCAACGCTTCATCGTCGGCACGTGCACGTCGGTGACAAGCACCGCAGCGCCCGCCTCGCGCAGCAGCTTGGCGAGCTTGTAGCCCGTCGCGCCGCAACCCTGAATGCCGACGGTCAGGCTCTTGAAGTCCACGCTCTTGCCGAGGTGCCGCAGGCACGCCTTCATCGAGTTGAAGCACCCGAGCGCAGTCCAGGGGCTCGGGTCGCCGCCGTGGCTGACGGCCTCGCCGCCCATGATGAACTTGCTCTCCTTGGCCATCCAGTCGCAGAACTGCGGGCTCACGCCCACGTCCTCGGCGGCGATGTACATGCCGCCGTGGCTGTCGACGAAGCGGCCCATCGAGCGGCCCTGCGCCTCCGTCGGCTGCTCGCCGGGCTTGGGCAGCAGGATCACGCTCTTGCCGCCGCCAAGCGGGAGGTCAGCGGCGGCCGCCTTGTATGTCATGCCTTCAGAGAGGCGCAGCACGTCGAAGAGCGCTTCGCTCTCGTGCGCATAGGCCCACCGGCGCGTGCCGCCAAGCGCAGGCCCGAGCACGGTGGAGTGGATCGCGATGATGGCCTTCAGGCCAGTCTCGGGGTCCTGCGTGAAGGAGAGTCGCTCGTGTCCGTGGTTGACCATGCTCTCGAGAACGTGCATTGGGAGCCTCCGTCGTGGGTCGTGCAGGGGGTCGGCGCGCAGCCGATCCCGTCAGGTGGGTGAGGGGACTGGTGAAACGATGAGCGTAGCGGGACTGCCCGGTGGGGTCACGCCTTCTTGCCGGCAAACACGCTTCCTGAACCGAAGTCCGGGATGTGCGGCGATGCGACGCACCGGCCCGTGCCCCGTGCCCCGTCGACCGGAGTGCGCTCCGGGATCGAGTAGCGGCTGTTGGGAAGCGTGGCGGCCCACTTCAGCACGCTGTCCGCGGTGTCGCGCACCGAGCGGTCATAGTTCCAGCGCAGGCCACGGGTCTCGGACTCGATCTCCGCGTTTGCCATCGTGCAGAAGTGGCTGACGACCTTCATCTCGTGGTCCAGTTCGGCACCTGACAGACCCTCGCGGATGCGGCGGTCGAGCTTCGACAGCGTGCACACCATGGCGTGGATCCACAGGGCGCACTTGGAGAGTCGGGCCTGGATGAACTGGTTGCCCACGAGGCTCTCCTCGTGCTCCTTGAACATCATCTTCACCGCGTACGAGTGGTCGCGGATGCGGAACATGACCTCCTGCGCCATCGCCTGCAGCGACGGGTGCAGGCTTGTCCACTTCGGGGCCGGACGGCGGAAGCCCAGGAACAGCTCGCCGCCGATGCGCGCCGCGGCGCCGATCTGCTTGAAGGGGTTCGCCTTGACGCCGAGCATCCACTCGCCGAGCTGCTTCGACCCGTAGGCGAACACGAACGAGTGCATGACCTCGTTGGCGCCCTCGACGATGGTGTTGATGCGCGAGTCGCGCCAGATGCGCTCGACATGGTTCTCCGTCATGTAGGACTCGCCGCCCATGATCTGCAGCGCGCTGTTGACGGTGCGGTAGCCCATCTCGCTGCAGAAGACCTTGCACAGCGCGGTCTCGAGCATGATGTCCTCGTCGTGGCGGTCGAGGAATCCGGTGGTCGCGTAGAGCACGGCGTCCATCGCGTAGGTGTACGCGGCCATCTCCGCCAGACGCTCCTTCACGAGATCGAAGTCCCCGAGGGGACGGTCGAACTGGTGGCGGAAGGTCGCCCACTTGGCGGCCTGCTCGCATGCGTAGCTCGCGCCGCCGAGCATGCCTGCGCTGAGCGTGCAGCGACCGTAGTTGAGGCAGGTCAGCGCCACGTTCAGGCCTCGGCCCTCGGTGTGCAGCAGGTTGCCCTTGGGCACTCGCACATTGGTGAGGCGGATGCGGGCCTGCCAGGTGCCGCGGATGCCGCACTTGCTGCGGTTGCGGCTGAAGATCTCCACGCCCTCCATGTCGGGCGTGCAGATGAGCGCGCTCACGGCATCCTTGACCTTGCCGGTCTTTGGATCGGTGATGCGCTGCTTGCACATGACGGTGAAGAGGCCGGCGAGCGCACCCGACGTGGCCCACTTCTTCTCGCCGTTGAGGATGTAGAACTGGCCGCAGGAGGACACCTCGCAGCGCGTCTCCTGGCCGCCGGCGTCGCAGCCGACGTTGGGCTCGCTGAGGCAGAACGCGCTCAGGGTGTCGGTGGCCATGCGCGGCAGGAAGCGCGCCTTCTGCTCGTCGGTGCCGAACAGCATGACCGCCTTGCAGCCGATGGACTGGTGCGCGGACACGAGCACGGCCGTCGATCCGCACACGCGGCCGATGCGCTCAAGCGCGCGGTTGTAGCTGGTGATGCCGAAGCCGCCGCCGCCAAACTTCTCCGGGATCGTCATGCCGAGCACGCCGAGGTCGAAGAGACGCTTGATGACCTCGTCTGGGATCCGCTGCTCCTGGTCGATGAGGTGCGCGGGGTGCTCGTTGACGAGATAGTCGTCGAGCTTGGCCAGCAGCGCATCCGCGCGCGCCTTCTCCGCTGGGTCGTATGCGGGATAGGGGCTGACCAGCTCGTCCCGGAAGTTGCCCCAGAAGTAGTTCTTCACCGCACCCATCGTGCGCGGGTCTGGCCCGAGCATCTCCTGCGCCTGCTCGATCTGCTTGCGGTCCTTCTCGGAGATGTTCTTGAGGTGGGCGAGGTTGGTGGTGCTCATGGGTCGTCTCCGCTCTGGTGATGGTCCACCCGCCGGGATGGGCCGAAGGGGTCATATTGAAGCCGCACTTGTGCCCTGAGGCAAACGGCGCAAGACCTTGATTTCGCCAGATATGGGCCCCTGGATGCGTGGCGTGCGCCCGAGGACCCGGCCGCCGGTCAGGTGGGGGCCCCTGAGCGGGTCGACTTCACCGCTTGAGGAAGGCCGCGAGCTTCTCGCGCGCCGCGGGAAGGCCGCGCAGGCGCACCAGCTGGCGCCGCTCCTCGGCCAGCGCAGCCTCCCACCCGCGCTCGAGCCCGATGCACACGCAACCGAACACCGCTGTGGCGGGCTCCGACGCGGGCACGGCAGCGTGCGCGCGACCGAGCACCGCATGAACCTTCGCTGCAGCAGCCGGACCGATGCAGGTTGGAGTGGCACGGGACACTGTGCGCGGGTGTGCCCCAATCCAGGCGATCGCGGCGGCGAGTGCGGCATCGACCGAGTCCGCATGCGCATCCACGAGGCCGGCGGGCGCGTCGGTGATCGGGAACGGCTGGCCGGTCGCGGTGCGCACGACACCAAGCTCCGGGTCGATGCGGGCCGGCAGCATCTGGGTTCCGCCCCATCCCGGGCAGATCGCGAGGCCGCACTCGGGCAGGCCGATCATCCAGGGCTTCTCGCCCGAAGCAGGCATGACGGCCACGATCGCGTCGCAGTGCATCGCGAGCTCGAGCCCGCCGCCGAGCGCCGTGCGGTGCACGAG
>VERO01000388.1 GCA_018882625.1 Phycisphaerales bacterium
ACGTGGACATGGTGCTCGACACCGTGGGCGGCGACACCACGAACCGGTCCGCGGCCGTGCTGAAGCGCGGCGGCGTGCTCGTGACGATCGCCGGCGACCCCGATCCCGCGAAGTTCGCCGAGCGGGGCGCGCGGGCCACCGACATGCTCGTCGAGCCGAACGCCGGGCAGCTGACGCAGATCGCGAAGCTGATCGAGGCGGGGTCGCTCAAGACCCATGTGGGCCTGAAGCTGCCGCTCAAGGACGCGGCCGAGGCGCACCGGCGGAGCGAGGCGGGCATCTCGCGCGGCAAGATCGTGCTCGTGGTGGAATAGTCGCGGCCTTAGGGTCCCGGGAACTGTGCGCCGGGGACTTGCGTGATACGACATCGGGTCGTAGTATGCACGACGACCTGTCGTATCCACGCGTCCGTCTGCCCCTCGGAGACCGTCGAATGCCCGCGAATCCGCTCGCCAACGCCGAACTCTCCGTCATGGAGCTGCTTTGGGATCGCGGCAGCCTGACGGCACGCCAGATCCAGGACCAGCTGTACGGCGAGTCGGACCGCTCGCAGCACGGCACCGTGCAGCGCCTCCTGCAGCGGCTCGAGGACAAGAAGTTCGTCCGGCGAGAGAAGGGCGGGCCGCCCGCGCCGTTCTCCGCGCGCATCTTGCGCGAGGAGTACGCCGGCTCGCAGCTCGAGACGCTGGCCGACCGGCTCACGGGCGGCTCGATCGCGCCACTCCTCTCGCACCTGATCGACCAGAAGCGCCTGAGCCGCGCCGAGCTTCGCCGCCTGCGTGACCTGCTCGACGGAGGCGCGTCATGACCGAATGGATCCTTGAGTACGCGCTCGGCAACACGCTGCTCGCCGTGCCGCTCGCCGTGCTCGCCCTCGCGATCGGCCGGTCGCGCCGCGCGCCGGCGCTTGCGCACCTGGTGTGGGTGCTTGTCCTCGTGCGGCTCGTCATGCCGCCGGTCGCGTCCGTGCCATGGCTGTCGCTCTCGGTGCCCGTCCTGCCGGCGGATGACGCTGGTCTGGTCGTGGAGCCGGTGCCGCAGGTGGCGCAACCGGGCCTCGCGCGCGCGCTGTCCGCGTCTCGGCACGCAATCGCCCCGATGGCCGCGGCGCCTCCTGTCTCACGCGAGGAATCACGCATCGGTCGCCAAGCACACGTGGCGGCGCAATCCCAGGCGACCGCCACGGTTGATCCATGGTTCGCCGTTGGGGTCCTCTGGCTCGCCGGCACAGGCGCGATCCTCGCGGTCTCCGCAAGACGCATCGTGCGCTTCCGGCGCGAGCTTCGGGCGTCATGCGTCCCCGCGGGCCCGGATGTGGTCGGCCTTGCCCGCCGGGCTGCCGCCGACCTTGGCATGCCGATGCGCGCCCAGATCCTCGTGACCCGCGCGGGGACGGTCCCCTTCGTCTGGGCGTTCGTCGGCCGCCCTGCCATCGTGCTGCCGTCGAGCGTCGTGGACGCGTCGACCGAGGCAGACCTGCGTCTCATCCTGATGCATGAGCTCGCCCACATCCGGCGTGGCGATCACCTCGTGCGCTGGCTCGACTGGGCGGCCATCGCATGGCTCTGGTGGAACCCGCTGGCGTGGGTCGCGCGCCGTGGGCTGCGTGCAACCGAGGAACTGGCGTGCGACTCGCTCGTGCTGCGCACGCGCGGCATGGCGCCGCGCGAGTACGGCAGCTGCCTCCTCGCGGTCGCGGAATCACTGTCCGGTTCGACATTCCGCACGCCCGTCCAGGCGTGCACCATGGGCGATGGTGGATCGCTCGAGCAGAGGATCAGGTTCATCATGTCAGGATCGCTTCAGCACCGTCCGTCCCCGGCCGCCCGCCTCGCCACCGTGGCGGTGGCTGCCGCGTCGATGGCCGCCAGCGTCGCGTGCGTCTCCGTGTCCACGTCGGGTCGGGGCGCAGC
>VERO01000389.1 GCA_018882625.1 Phycisphaerales bacterium
GCGCAGGAGCGCTCCGCGCATCGCCCGCTCCAGCACCCATGCGGCCGGGCATGCCGCCTCCGGACGGGACCGCGGCCGTGCTCGTGCAGTGGCCGGCCTACTCGACGATCGACGCTGATGTCGGCGACGGCCGCAAGCCCTACGCCGTGTTCTCGGGACAGACCGTGATCTACCTGCCGCTCACGGTGGCTGCCGATGCGCCCACGGGACCCGCAACCCTCAAGGGCTACGTGCAGCTGCAGGCGTGCGACGACTCCACCTGCGTGGCGCCCGCGGACATCCCCTTCTCGGTCACAGTGACTGTGGAGCCCGGCGCCACGATGGGCGCCCCGGGCCCGCAGTTCGCCGCCTTCGATCCATCGGTCTTCGCGGCCATCCATGCTGGCGCGCCGGGAGAGACGGCCGTGCGCTTCGACATCTTCGGGCGCACGTTCGACATCGACCCCTCAGGCACGGGATTCCTGCTGCTGCTGCTCGTGGCGGCCGCTGGCGGGTTGCTGCTCAACTTCACGCCGTGCGTGCTGCCGGTGATCCCGCTGAAGATCCTCTCGATCTCCCGCGCGGCCGGGCATCCCCGCCGGTGCCTTGCGCTCGGGCTCGCGCTCTCGGCGGGTGTGGTGCTCTTCTGGCTCGCGCTCGGCGCCGGCATGAGCCTGATCTCCGGGTTCACCAGCGCGAACCAGCTCTTCCAGTACCCGGTCTTCACGATCGGCGTCGGCGCGGTGATCGCGGTGATGGCGCTGGGCATGTGCGGCGCATTCAACATCGTGCTGCCGCAGCGCGTCTACATGGTCGAGACCAAGAAGGACACGCTTCCGGGCGCGGTGGGCTTCGGCGTGATGACCGCGGTGCTCTCGACGCCCTGCACTGCGCCGCTGATGGGCGCGGCCGCCGCATGGGCCGTGACCGAGTCGCCCGCCACCGTGCTTGGCGTCTTCGGATCGATCGGCGCCGGCATGGCGCTGCCCTACCTGATCCTGTCCGCCAAGCCATCGCTTGTCGAGCGCGTGCCGCGCAGCGGTCCCGCGAGCGATGCGCTGAAGACGACGATGGGCCTGCTGCTGCTCGCGGCTGCGGCGTACTTCATCGGGTCTGGGCTGTCGGGGGCGATGGTCACTGCGCCGGATCCGCCGAGCACGCTGTACTGGTGGGTGGTGGCCGCGTGCGCCGTCGGCGCCGGCGGCTACATGTTCGCGCGCACGATGGCGCTCGCGAAGTCGATCCGCACCAGGACCGCGCTCGGCGCGGCAAGCGCGCTCATCGTGGCGATCTCCGTGGGCGTCGGGGTGCGCATGACCGACAAGGGCCCGATCCCTTGGGTCTACTACACGCCGGAGCGCTTCGCGGATGCGCTCGCGCGCGGTGACGCGGTCATGCTCGACTTCACCGCGGAGTGGTGCCTCAACTGCAAGACGCTCGAGAAGACCGTGCTCGAGAGCTCGACGGTGGTGGCGCGCATCGCCAAGGGAGGCGTCGTGCCGATGAAGGTCGACATCACCGGCAACAACGATCCCGGCCGCGCCAAGCTCAAGGACGCGGGCCGCGTGACGATCCCGTTCCTGGTGGTCTACGCGCCGAGCGGCACGCCGACCCTCGAGTCCGACCTCTACACGCCAGCGCAGGTGGTCGAGGCGATCGACCGCGCTGCCGCGAAGTGATCGCCGCGCTACTCGCCGCGCAGTGCGCGTGCCCGTGACTCCCACGCCCTGCGGCGCGATTCCCCCATCTGCCGCACCGGATCGAGCGCGTAGGACGCATCGGCCTCGAGCGCGCGCCCGATCGCATCAGCCGCGCCCCGGGGATCGCGGGCGCCCTCGCGCGCCTCGGCGAGGGTGATCCACGAGCCCACGCTGCGGGGGTCGATCGACACCGCACGCTCGCAGCTCTCGAGCGCCGCCGACCATCCCATCCAC
>VERO01000093.1 GCA_018882625.1 Phycisphaerales bacterium
GAAGAGCAGGACGTTGGGCCTGCACAGCGCCGAGAGTCCGAGCAGCGCGCCCGCCGCGAGGAACAGCCACCATCTCGGGCGCCTGATGCCTGCGCAGAGGCACACCAGCATGATGGCGTTGAGCGTGACCTGCAGGTTCTCAGACAGCAGGTCGCCGCCCGTGTAGATGAACATCGGGTAGAGCGCTGCGAAGGCGGCAGCCACGAGCGCCTCGCGCCAGCCGAAGACGATGCGCCCGAGCAGCCAGATGAACAGCACCGTGAGCGCACCGAGAACCGCATTCGCGATGTGCGAGATCTCGTATCCGGTGCCGAAGAGCCAGTACAGGACCCCTAGGAAGTAGGGGTACCCGGGGCTCATCTCGAAGACGTCGGTGCCGATCCAGTCGCCGCCGCTCAGCCGCACCGCCCACTCGTGGTAGACGCGCGGGTCGACGGTCAGCAGCGAGAAGTAGGGATCGTTGGCCTTGATCTGGAAGTAGTGGGCCGCACGAAGCAGGGCGCCGATCGAGATGATCAGCGACGCCAGCCCCCACTCGAGGGTGCTGCCGCGACCAGGGTGGTCCGGCCCGTCGGCGGCGGACCCTCCCAGGAGGGCGCCCTGAAGCGAGATGCCTCCCTTGCCCGAGGCCGCGGGGCGCGTACGTCCGCTCGAAGGTGCCGAGGCGATTCGCGCGCGCGCGACCTGCTGGCGGGAGCACCCGAGCCTGTCGGCGAGCTGCCGGTCCGAGAGACCCGGGTTGTCGCGGATGACCTGCAGCTGCTCGTTGGAGAGTTCCCGTGCCATGTGTGTCAGTTGGGATGCGCCTGCGCAGCGAGCGGCATGCCGTCAGGCGCGTCGGCGGAGTGTACGGGAGCGGTCCACTCCATCACCGCGATGTTGCCGTGCAGCTCGTCGATGTGCGGCGCAGGGAGCGTCGAGTCCGACTTGAGCGCCTCCGCCATCCAAGGGTCGGCGACAAGCATGACTGAGGTGCCCGGGATCGCGAGCGCGCTCCGCACGGTCGAGTGCGTGCGCGACCAGGGCAAGAGCCGCTGCGCCTCTGTCACGAGCCCAAGCTCGTTGTCGAACTCGCTCGGCCTGCCGAGGATCGCGAAATCGCGGCGACCTGTGGTCCATGTCACGGCGTGCGCGGTCTCCGCGCTCGCAAGCAGGAGCGACGCGGAGCCCATCGCATCGCGATGCCCGGCCAGCACCTCCCACGGCACCTTGGTGCGCGGGGCGATCGCATCGGGAAACAGGAAGGCGAGTGCGCAGAGCATGGGCGTGACGGCCAGGGCCTGCCGTGATACCCATGCATCGGCATCGCGTGCCCTCCATCCCCAGCGATCGATCGCGAACCACAGCCCGGACGCAGCGGCGATGATGAGCAGGGGAAGCCGCGACCCGCCTCGCCAGGGGCTCTCCAGGCCAATCGCCTCCGGCCCGGTGGCCGCGAGCGCAAGCGCCAGGCACCCGATCACGCAGAGCGCGACGGGTCCTGCTGCGTCCGCGTCCTGCCGGCGCACCGCGCCCTGCTCGAAGGCGATGCGCAGGCCGATCGCCACCAGCACCGATGCCGGCACGTACAGCGGCAGGATGTAGGTGGGCAGCTTTCCCGAACTCATCGAGAGCGCAGCCATCGGCACCGCGATCCAGCACAGGCAGAAGCGGACACCGCTGCGGATGTGGGGGTCCGTCATCAGTCCGGAGATGGCGCGCGGCCATGCCAGCGTCCACATGAATGCGCCAACGGGGAAGATCGCGAGGTAGAGCCACCATGGCTGCGGGTGCTGGTTTGCATCAGGATTCGTGAACCGCCGGATGTGCTCGACCTCGATGAAGTAGCGCCAGAAGTCGGGCTCGGACTGGTGCATCAGCCACGCGACAGGCGCCACTGCCGCGACGGCGCTGCACAGGGGAATCCACGGCATCAGCAGCAGGTCGCGCCAGCGCCGCTCCCACAGCAGGAAGCCTGCGGCAGCGGCGCCAGGGATCGCCAGCGCGAGCAGGCCCTTGATCAGGAAGCCGGCGCCCGCGGCGACACCTGCCAGCAGCAGCCAGCCCGCGCATGCACGCCCCCGGCTCGTGCACGCGGACCAGAACGCGGCCAGCGTGACTGCGATGCAGGCCGCGAATGGGGGATCAAGGAGAGCCAGTGTCGCGAGCACGGCCGGCCCGATCGTGGTGACCTGCACGAGAAAGGCCAGCGGGCCGTCGCGGCACCGCCCGGTGATGCGCACCGCCACCCACCACGCGGCCAGCGCGGCGATGCCACCGGCGATCGCGCATGGAAGTCGGATCGCGAAGGCACTTGGCCCGAGCATCGACATGCTCGCGGCGGTGAGCCAGTAGCCCAGCGGCGGCTTCTCGTAGTAGCGGAACCCGGAGAGGCGCAGCTGGGTCCAGTCGCCGGAGGCGATCATCTCCGCGGGGATCGCCGCGTAGCGTGCCTCATCGTGCGCGATCAGCGGTCGCGCACCGAGCACGAGCACCGATGTCAGCAGGAACACGGCGAGTGCGGCAAGCGCCAGGCGCGTCATGCGCGAGGAGCCTAGTCGCGCCGCACCGCGGGTGCACGAGGCGCGTACCGCGACGCGGTGCCGCCGCGCCGAGCGCAGGTGCTTGCCTGAAGCGCAACGACGCGCGGCATGCCGTCTACTCCGTGGCGTCGCCCCGCAGGCAAAGCCATCCCTCGCGCCCCGGAACCTGACCTGGCACGAGCGCGCAGGTGGGCAGGGGATCGCACGAGTGGCGCGCGAGCCATTCGCCAAGCGGCTCGAACGAATGCCCTTGGGCGATCGCGCGCGAGAGAAAATCCTCGAACAGCTCGGCCTTTGCGCCACCCTCGCTCTCGGCATGGATCGTCAGCACATGCGGCGCGCCATCGGCGACGAGGCCAAGCAGCCGATCGTTCCATGCGGCATCTGCGGCAGCGCCGCGACCGGCGCCCTCGTCGTAGGTGGGCAGGTCGACCGGGACCTGCGGCTGCGCTAGGCCTGCGGCGGCGGCGGGCATCCGTGGCTGGAACGGGGCGCAGTTCCCCCGGCAGTCGCTGCGGTAGCGGAAGGTGCGCGAGGACGGCAGCCCGAGGAGGCGCTCCGAGAACCGCCATCCGGGCGCGGCTGCGGTGTGCGGTGCCTGCCCGAGCACGGATCCCAGCGCATCCGTGGCTCGTGCCAGATCCGCATCAAGCGCCGAGTCGGGCAGCGAGTCGACACCAACCTGCCATCGGTGGTGGTCCCACGCGTGGACTCCGGACTCATGGCCCTCGAGGTGCGGCATCCGGATGGTGTCCGCAAGATGACGCGAGATCACCGGTCCGGGCCACAGCGTGCCGCGCAGGATGATGTCCCAGCCGTAGAGGCTCGGTGCACCCGAGCGCAGCATCTTGAGCGCGAACGCCGGACGCAGCATGCGGCGCACATGCCTTCCCATGTTGTCGGGTCCGACCGTCCAGTACCAGGTGCCGCGCACGCGGTGTCGCTGCAGCGTGGCCAGCAGCCGCGGCACGCCGTCGCGCGTGCCGCGGAAGGTGTCGACGTCAATGCGCAGGCCGATCGTCACGCGGCGTGCGCAGGGTCAGGAGTGCGCGCCTGCCGCGCTCGCGCGCGGCTTTGCGGCGGGTGGTGCCTTGGCCGGGGCCCCGACCACGAGCCCGTGCTGCCGTGCATGGTTCTGCAGGAACCAGTCGAGCGTGCGCTCGACGCTCGCGGCGGTCGCGATGCGCGGTGTCCATCCGATCGCATCCTGCGCGTTGCGGATGCTCGGCCGGCGGTGCTGCACGTCCTCGTAGCCCTTGCCGTAGTAGCGGGAGCTCTCGATCTCCTGGAAGCCTGCGAAGGGCGGGTAGCAGGACCGCAGCGGATGGCGCTCGAAGGCCTCCACGAGCATCTCGGCGAGCTCCTTGATGCTCGCCTCGTTGTCGGGGTTGCCGATGTTGAAGATGCGCCCGTCGCAGGTGCCGCGCTCGTTGGCCACGATGCGGTAGAGGCACTCGATGCCTTCGTCCACGTCCGTGAAGCAGCGCTTCTGGCGGCCTCCGTCCACCAGCAGGATCGGCGTGCCCTCCACCAGGTTGAGGATCAGCTGCGTGATCGCGCGCGAGCTGCCGATGCGGGCGCTGTCGAGCGTGTCGAGCCGCGGCCCGATCCAGTTGAAGGGGCGGAAGAGGCTGAACTTGAGGCCGCGCGTGGAGCCGTAGGCCCAGATCACGCGGTCCAGCAGCTGCTTGCTGGCGGAGTAGATCCAGCGCTGGCGGTGGATCGGTCCGGTCACGAGCGGGCTGGTCTCCTCGTCGAACCGCTCGTCGGTGCACATGCCGTACACCTCGGAGGTGCTGGGGAAGATGAGGCGCTTGCCGAATCGCACGCAGTCGCGCACGACGCGCAGGTTCTCCTCGAAGTCGAGCTCGAAGACGCGCAGCGGATTGCGCACGTACTCGATGGGCGTGGCGATGGCGACCAGCGGCAGCACCACGTCGCACTTGCGCACGTGGTACTCGACCCATTCGCGGTTGATGGTGATGTCGCCCTCCACGAAGTGGAATCGCGGGTGCTGCGTGAGGCCGCCGAGGTTCTCGGAGTTGAGGTCCATGCCGTAGACCTCGAAGGACTCGTTCTGAAGCAGGCGCTCCGAGAGGTGGCTGCCGATGAAGCCGTTCACCCCGAGGATCAGCACGCTCGTGCGGCGCGCGCGGGCTGCGGCTGGCGCGCGGCCGAACCGCATCCTGGGCACAAGGTTCATCTCCCGCGCGACCTGGGTTCCGGTGGACCAGATGCCGTCCGGGCCCTGCGCCTCGACGATCTCCAGGGCGCCGTCGCCGCATGCCACCACCAGGGGCGACACGGAGAGGATCTCGCCGGGCTGCGCGTCGCGTGCGCCCGGCGCACTGGCCTTGGACGCACGCCACACCATCATCCTGCGCGTGCCCGCAAAGGTGAACGCCCCCGGCCACGGGTGGGCGACGGCACGCACCAGGTTGCGCACGCGCTCCGCCGGCATGCTCCAGTCGATCTCGCCATCGGCGGGCGTGCGCCGTCCCATCGTGGTGGCGCGTGACTCGTCCTGCGGAGTACGGGGCGCGGTGCCCGCCTTCACCAGCGGCAGCGTCGCCTCCAGGAGCCTCGAGCTCTCGTCGCACACGCGCCGCGTCAGCGTCATGGCGTCGTCGTCAGCGCCGATGGGCACCCGCACCTGCGCGAGGATGTCGCCGGCGTCCGCCCTGTCGACCATGTGGTGGAGCGTGACTCCCGTCTCGGTCTCGCCGTTGACGAGCACCCAGTTGATCGGGCACCTGCCGCGGTAGCGGGGGAGCAGCGCGGAGTGCAGGTTGATGCAGCCCTTGGGGAACAGCTCGCGGATGCGCGGCCCCACCATCTGGCGGTAGTGGTAGGAGAGGAGCAGGTCGGGCTTGAGCTCGCGGATGCGCTCGATCCAGATCGGGTGGTCGATCTTCTCCGGCGCGAAGACCGGGATGCCCTGCTGTGCCGCGAGCCGCGCGACCGACGCAAACCAGCTGCCCTCGGAGGGGTCATCGCGGTGCGTGAAGACCGCCACGACGTTCATGCCGCTGCGGATGGTGGCGGCCAGCGCCGCGGCGCCGATCTCGTGGTACGCAAGGACGACGGTTCGCATGGGAGTGCTCCTGGATCGGTGCTCGTCGAGGGATGCTGCGGTGTGGCTGGCGTGAGATGCGCGGCGCGCGTCAGAGGCCCGCGGCCGCCCGTTCGGCGGGGATCGCGGCAGTGCGAGGCGGGGCTGCACGCTCGCCCAAGGTCTCGCCGACCATCCTGTCGATGATGTAGCGGGGCCGCTCGCGCACATCGGCGTGGATGCGGCCGATGTACTCGCCCATGAGGCCGAGCGCCACGAACTGCGCGCCGATGAAGAAGAACGCGATGGCAAACAGGGTGAACACGCCGTCGCCGGCCCACTGCGCGCCGTAGATGAACCGCAGCGCCAGCAGCAGCGCGCCGAATCCGACGGACAGCGCGGAGATCGCGGCGCCGACCCAGCTCAGCATGCGCAGCGGCACGGTGGTCATGCACGTCAGCAGGTCAAACTGCAGGTTGACGAGCTTCAGCACCGAGTACTTGCTGGTGCCGCGCGCGCGCTCCGCATGCCCGACGGGCACCTCGGTCACGCGCTTGGCGAACAGGTTGGCGAGCACGGGGATGAAGGTGTGCCGCTCGCGGCAGCTCAGCATCGCATCGACGACGCGCCGGCGGTAGGCGCGCAGCATGCAGCCGTAGTCGTGCAGCCGCACGCCGGTGCTCTTGCGGACCATCAGGTTGATGAGGCCGCTGAACACCTTGCGGAAGAGCGCGTCCTGCCGGTCCTGGCGCACGGAGCCGACGACGTCGTATCCCGCGTCGACCTGCGCGACGAGCTTCCCGATCTCCTCCGGCGGGTTCTGCAGGTCCGCATCGAGCGTCACCATGATGTCACCCTGCGCGGCCCCGAATCCGCACAGGATCGCGTTGTGCTGGCCGTAGTTGCGGTTCAGCAGGAGCGCCTTGACCTCGCCGGGATTCGCGGTGGCCGCATCGGCGAGCCACTCGGTCGACCCGTCGCGGCTCCCGTCGTCGACCAGGATGATCTCGGTCGGCCGGTCGAGCCCCCGGCATGCGGCGAGCGTGCGCTCGAGCAGCTCCGGCAGGTTGTCCCGCTCGTTGTAGACGGGGATGATGACCGAGACCGCGGGCTTCACCGGATGCCTCCTGAGACCATGGCCCGCGCGCCGGCGAGCGCATCCTTGACCGCGCCGATCACGTCGCGCACATCGTCCTCCGTCATGTCGGGGAAGCAGGGGAGCGTGCAGATGCGAGCCGAGTTCCACTCGGTCTCGGGCAGCGTGCCCGTCCACTCGGGCCGGTTCTGCCGGTACCACGCGTGCGTGTGCGACGCCAGGAAGTGGATGCCCGTGCCGATGTTGCGGCGCTTGAGCTCCTCCATGAAGCGCGCGCGGTCCATGCCGCAGGCCCGCTCGTCGACGCGCACCACCAGCAGGTGACGCGCGTGGCGGTGCGGCCAGGGGGGATCGCGCAGCGGCAGGATCCCGTCGACATCCGCGAGTCCCGCATGGATCGCCCGGACGATCGCGTCGCGCCGGTCGATGATCGCGTCGAGGCGCGGCAGCTGCCGCACGGCAAGCACCGCGTTCATGTCGGCCATGTTCTGCTTGAAGCCGGGCTGCTGCACCTGCGCCTGCGGCGACCGGCCCTGCTGCGCGCGGTCGTGCGCATCGACCTCCAGGCCATGGAAGCGGAGCCGCCGCACCGTGCGCGCGAGGTCCGCGTCGTGAGTCGTGAGGACGCCGCCCTCCCCGGAGGTGATGTTCTTGATCGGGTGCAGCGAGAAGATGGCACTGCCATCGCACCCGATCTCGCGCCTGCGGTACGTGGTGCCGATCGCGTGCGCAGCGTCCTCCAGCAGGAACACGCCGCGCCTGGCGCACAGCGCACGAATCGGGTCCAGGTCGACCGGCGCGCCGGCGTAGTGCACCGGGATCACCACCTTGGTGCGGGGCGTGATCGCGGCGTCGATCGCCTCGGGCGAGGCAAGCAGCGTGTCGCGGTCGACGTCGACGAAGACGTTGCGCGCGCCGATCAGCTCGACCATGTTCGGGGTTGAGACCCAGGTCATCGATGGCCCGACGACCTCGTCGCCCGGTCCGACCCCCAGCGCCATCAGCGTGAGGTGCATCAGGGCCGTGCCGCTTGTGGCGGCGATGGCGTGGGGGGCTCCGGTGCGTGCGGCCACAGCCGCCTCAAGTGCCGCAACTTGGGGTCCGGTGGTTATCCACCCGCTTCTCAGGACGTCCCCAACCGCCGCGATGTCGTCCTCGGTGATGGAGGGCCGGCAGAAGGGCAAAAACGCGGATCGCATCGCCTTGGAGGTTACACGTTCGCGCCCGTGGGGCATACTTTCAATCGCATGACAACGAATTCTGCGCGGCGCCGTCCCGGCGCGGCTGTTGACTTCCGGTTGGCTCTGGGGGCGGCCCCGCTCCTGCTTCCGTTGGCGCTGCCGTCCGCGGCCCTGGCGGGCAGCCAGCTTGTGGTGGAGTTCGTGGCGAACTTCCCGCCAGCGGTGTGCCAGCGGGTGAACGCCGCAGGCCAGATCGCTGGAGACTTCCAGTTCAACGCAGTCACCAGGGCCATGCGGTACGACCCTGGCGCGGTACGCATCCCGCTGGACGTGCCGACCGGCACGACGCAGAGCATTGGCACGTCAATCAACGCGAGCGGTGTGGT
>VERO01000390.1 GCA_018882625.1 Phycisphaerales bacterium
CGCTCAAGCAGTCGGCGAACGCGGCGGAACATCGTGCCGTAGGCGTCGAAGACCTCCGCCGCATGCGAGGGCGGCAGTGCGCGGATCTCGTTGTAGGTCACCAGCGTCGGCCGCTGCCCGAGCACGATCTGCTGTTCGATCGCGTAGGAGCCGCGGATGAAGGCGGCAATCCGTTCGCGCAGTGTCGGGTGCACCGCAGAGGCGAGGGCGACCTCCGTCTGAGCCTCGATCGCGCGCAGGAAGCAGGCGCTGGCCAGATCTTCCTTGCGCTTGTAGTAGTAGGTGACGCTGTTGGTGGCCAGGCCGAGCGCGCGGCCGACTTCGGCGAGCGTCGCGCCCTTGAACTTGCAATTCTTCAGGTTGTACGCCTCGGGCACGCAGATCCGAACCCACTCTCCTTCGTCGGCGACGCGCAGCATGACCCATGCATGGTGGTCACCGTCCGAGTCCTTGTAGTTGCGCAGTGAACACCCGAGAACGAGTACCTCATCATCGGACCCAGAGCGCTCGAATCGAAGGTCAAGTGACTTGAGGTGAGCCTCCACCTCCGGAAGTGAAGTAGGCATGCCTTCAGTGTACGGACGCGTGGCAAGACCGGGCATGCAGGCAGCATCATGCAGCGAGCCTCAAGGCCTCGCAGAGAGTGCCCCGTAGTGGACCCTCAGTCTACGATGCCCCCATGATCCGGGATAGCCAAGCGAGTATCGGGCGCGTCGCTAGATGGCGCGCAGTCATGGGAATGGCGGCATTGGCCTGCGGCTTTGCCATGGCATGCCTGGCGAACGCAGGGCCCGTCGCATCCCGTACGGTTGAGGTGCCGGCACGAGAATCAGCCGGTCGTGGGCCAACGGCGCAGGACTCAAACCAGGACTCTGATGGCACGCAGCCTGGCGCCAGTCCTCACGCCCACACTGCCGACGGCGATGACGCGACAAAGGGGACTCAAGGCAAGGCAAATGCGCTCGCCATGTGCCTTACGGAACTGACCGGCGTCGCCGTCTCGCCGCTGCTGGTGTTCTCCGGGTTAGGGGCATACCAGTACTTCGCCAGTCCGACGCAGCCTGATGTACCTCGGCCGCTTCACACCCAGCCGCTGGTGTGGGGTGCCTTCCTCCTGATCCTCTGCATCACCTGGATCTCGTCAATCAGTGGCCTTGTCCTGCCATCGCCGATCAAGTCCGTGGTCGACTCGCTGCAGTACCTGCAGGAGCATGTCACGGGACTCCTCGCGGCAGGCATGCTCATGGTGCGCTGCACGGTTTCCTGAGACACAGGTTTGGGGAACGAGGCCACAATGCACGACACCATGAGGAAACCACGACACAAGGCGCCTTCTGCGGCGCAGCGAGCGCGGAGCGCGAGCGCAGCCGCAGAAGGCGAACGGCCCGACAAGGGTCGCTGGTCGAGCCGGCGCAAGACAGAGGTCGTCCTGCGGCTCTTCCGCGGGGAAACCCTCGATGCGCTCAGCCGGGAGCTGGGCGTGACGCCCGGCAAGCTCGCCGAGTGGCGTGACGAGGCCCTCGCCGCCATGCAGGCCGGGCTGCAGTCACGCGAGCCTGACCACCGCGACGGCTTCATCCATGACCTCAAGGCCAAGGTCGGCGACCAGGCCATGCAGATCGAGCTGCTCGAGAGGAAGATCGAGATCCTGGAGGATGGCCTCCGCCCTCCGCCGCGGAGGCCGTCGCTGTGAGCCAGGCGACGTCACCCTCCGCGAAGAGAATCTACGGCATACAGCGCGTATGCCGCGCATGGCGCATGGCACGCGCCACGGTCCAGCGCCACAAGTCGCTGGCATCCTGCGAGCCCGCCAAGCGCGGGCCCAAGGGCTTCATGTCCGACGATGCGCTGCTCGGCGAGATCCGTGCAGTCCTTGGATCCTCGGTCTTCGTCGGCGAGGGA